>JANWIB010000152.1 GCA_025450155.1 Sphingobacteriaceae bacterium | reverse complement strand
TGCGGCTTTATTAAATGCAATAATTGAAAATGCAATTGATGGTATTATTACTATTGACAGCAGAGGGTTAATTGAATCTATTAACCCTTCGGCGTGTAAACTATTTGGATATATACCAAAGGAAGTAATTGGAAAGAATATTTCAATACTCATGCCCAATCCTGACAGAGATCAGCACGATGAGTATATTCGCCGTTATCAGCAAACACGTACGCCCCACATTATTGGCATTGGCCGGGAGGTAAGGGGCTTGCGCAAAGATGGCGGCGTTTTCCCCTTTCGTTTGGCGGTAAGCGAAGTAACATACAATGGGCATACTATATATACTGGTTTTATTCATGACCTGAGTCGCGAAAAAGAAGCCGAAGAACGTATCCGCCAATATGCTTTAGAATTGGAAAGGCTGGTAGAAGAACGGACCGCTTCGCTGCAAAGTACGGTTAAGGAATTGGAAGAAGCCAAAGAAGAAATAAGTTTATCCCTGGAGAAAGAAAAAGAACTTAATCAGCTTAAAAGCCGCTTCGTTTCCATGGCATCGCACGAGTTCAGAACGCCTTTAAGCTCTATTCAATTATCGGCTTCGCTAATCAGTAAGTATGCAGCTACGGGTGATGAGTCTCACATTCTCAAACACGTCAATAAGATTAAGAACTCTGTGGGGAACCTGACAACTATATTGAATGATTTCTTATCATTGGAAAGGCTTGAGGCTGGAAAGGTTGAACCAAATTTTCAGGAATTTGATTTAGTGAAACTTGCTGAAGAGATTATTGAAGAAATGCAATTGGTAGCCAAGCAAAATCAAACCATCATTTATCAGCATACCGGCTTAAAGAGTACCGTTTATTTGGATCCCAATCTTTTAAAAAACTGTATTTTTAATCTCATCTCGAATGCGATCAAATATTCTGGCGAAAACACCTTTATTGAGTTTAATACCGAAATTAAGGATGATCAGTGCGTTGTTACGGTAGCCGACAACGGTATTGGAATTCCGGAGGCGGATCAAAAACATTTATTTGAGCCATTTTTTCGGGCCAATAACACTGTTAATATTCCCGGAACAGGCTTGGGTTTGAATATTGTTGCCAGATATACTGGTTTAATGAACGGGCATGTATCGTACGAAAGTATGCTTAATAAAGGAACTACATTTACCATTACGTTCAACAACAGATGAAAAAAACAATTCTGATTATTGAAGATAATGATGATATACGTGAAGGTACGGCTGAAATTTTGGCCCTGGCTAATTATAATGTCATCAAAACAGATAATGGAAAAACTGGGGTGGATTTGGCACAAAAAAACCTGCCTGACATGGTTTTATGTGATATTATGATGCCCGAAATGGATGGATATAGTGTATTGTATTTGTTGAGCAAAAATGCCGAAACCGCATCCATACCCTTTATCTTTTTAACCGCGAAGGCTGAACGGGTGGATATGCGCAGGGGGATGGAAATGGGAGCCGATGACTACCTGACCAAGCCTTTTGATGATATGGAGCTGTTAAACGCCATAGAAAGTCGACTAAATAAGAAAAATAAGCAGAAGGCTTTTTATAGTCAATCACTCGAAAGCCTGAACCAGTTAGCCAGCCAAGGCAACGGCCTGACCGAATTAAAGAAGATTATTGCCGAACGAAAAACCAGACAGTTCAAAAAAAAGCAGGTTATTTATTATGAAGGCGATACTGCTCTAGGAATTTATTTGATTCTTGCAGGAAAAGTAAAAACCACCAAATTAAGCAGCGATGGCCGTGAACTGCAAACTGGAATCTATGGTCCCGAAGAATACCTGGGAATACATGCCCTGCTCTCTAATGAATCGTATAATGATACGGCAGAAGCCTTGGAGGATACTGTTGTATGTCTGCTTCCCAGAGATGTTATAGATCAGTTATTAAACCGTTACTCCGATATCGGTAAACAATTCATAAAAATTCTTTCCAATAACCTTCGCGAAAAGGAGGAACAATTACTTCAATTGGCCTATCATTCGGTAAGAAAACGTATGGCCGAAGTGCTTTTGCGTCTTGCTAAACATTATGAGCAGGAAGCCGGTGTGCAAAACAGGTCTTTTAAAGCATCGAGAGAAGATTTAGCCGCCATGGCCGGAATGGCAACCGAAACGGTGAGCCGTACCTTGAGTGATTTTAAGGAAGAAGGCCTGATTGAAAAACAAGGAAGCCAGATTCATATTCTGAACCTGCAACGCTTGCAGAATATGAAAAACTGATAAAGATCACATTTCATATTGATCAGCCTCATCTTATAGACAAACAGGCTATAATAGCTTTGTAATTTAGTTTCTGTTATTAATATGAGAGTTGTAGCATACAGTATTAGAAGTTATGAAAAAGAATTGCTGGCAAAGGCGAATCAAAAAAAGCACGACATCACCCTGATTTCTAACCGACTCAGTTTAGAAACTGTAAGTTACGCTGCGGGTAAAGATGCCATATTGGTTTTTACCAATGATGATGTTTCGGCGCCTGTAATAGATAAACTTGCCGACTTGGGTATTAAATATATTGGCACTCGGTCGGTAGGTACCGATCATATTGACCGCGAGGCAGCAGGTAAAAGAGGCATGAAAATAGCCAATGTACCATCGTATTCTCCACAAGCCATTGCAGAACATGCCATAACCCTGGCTTTAGCACTTAGCAGAAAATTAATACCTACTGTAGATCAAAGTCGCATTTTTGACTTTCGCATAGAAAATCATGTAGGGTTTAATCTTTATGGAAAAACTGTAGGATTAATTGGTTTAGGACATATCGGACAAGCCGCTGCCGCCATATTTAAAGGAATGGGCTGCCGCGTTTTAGGACACGATATTGATTATCCACAAAATTTAGCAGGTGTAGAGCCTGTAACGTTAAATGAGCTGCTTCAAAAAGCTGACATTATTTCATTGCATCTGCCCTTAACATCCGAAAATCAATATTTAATTAATCAGGAAACATTATCTCTAATGAAAAATGGAACCATGTTGATTAATACTGCAAGGGGGGGACTTGTAAAAACGGCCGAGGTAATAAGTGCACTGGAAAGCGGAAAATTAGGCTATTTTGGTACAGATGTGTATGAGTTTGAAAAAGGATTGTTTTTCTCAGATCACCGGTCGGATATAATAAAAGACCCTATTTTATTCAAATTAATGTCGTTACCCAATGTGATAGTTACGCCACATCAGGCATTTTTAACACAGGAAGCCCTAAATCAAATAGCAGCGCAAACCATTTCCAATCTGGATAAGTGGCATCAAAACAAATGTGTAGGAAAAGCCTGTGCCTGTGCAAAACAATGTAAAGTACCATCGGAATTGTTAAATCCCTAAATTTGAAGGCTTGCAACAATACTTTCTTTCCTGTTTTTTATTTCACCAGTACTAAATAGCCCCATGCGTCAAGAGGAATTTCATCATTCCCTTTTAAGGTATGAAATGCGCCAGTAAATAAATCTTTGTATATTCCTGTATGATGTTTAGAGTTTAATTTAACGGTTATTAGAGGTATATTACTGAAGTTGATAATGGTAATTATTTTTTGGCCATTCTTTTCTCGCGAAAAAGAAATCACCTCATCCATTTTATTGTTGGTTATTCTTTCCATCTCTCCTCCCCATTCACCGTTCCATAATGCTTGGTTTTTGTGTTTCAGCTCAAACAGTTTTTTATAGATATCAAAGAAGGGGTGCTTTTTCCATTCAATCGGATCTTTATCAAAAAATTTTAAAGAGCGATCAAGTCCGGCTTCCTGTCCACTGTAAACTAAAGGCATTCCATCCATAGTTGCAGTCAACACCATGGCTGCACGAAGTCCCTCGCCAAAATTGGCAAACTGGTTGCCTTCCCATGAATTTTTATCATGATTTTCGGTAAAAGCCATGCGGTACCCATTTTCAGGAAAGATACTCACATGTTCTGCAATGTACCCTTCTGTTAAGCCTTTTATGGACATGTGCTTAGTTGTGATTGCATGCAGGTGGTCCCACAAACTCCAAGCATACGTCATGTCAAATGCTTTTCTGTGCAATTCCTGATTCTCTGATTCTGCCAGCATAAAAACTGGTTTAATTTCATCTAATTCTTTTCTTGCATTTTCCCAAAAATCAATGGGAATAAAACTAGCCACATCGCATCTGAAACCATCAATATCAGTTTCCTTTACCCAGTACTTTAATGCCTCGGTCATATATTTGCGAATACCCGGTTGTTTGTAATTTAAATCAATAATATCGTCATAATCCCGCCATGGTGTAGACTGAAAATTTCCTTCTTTGCTTTTACTGTACCATTCCGGATGTTTGCTTACTAAAGGATTGTCCCAAGAGGTATGATTAGCCACCCAATCAATAATTACATGCATACCCATGTTATGAATTTTCTTTACCAGCGCTTTCAGATCATCTTTTGTTCCAAACTCAGGATTTACGTCATAATAGTCTTTTACCGAGTATTCGCTACCTAGTGTCCCCTTCCTGTTTTTTACTCCGATGGGATTAATGGGCATGAGCCAGATAATATCAATACCCATATCTTTTAATCGGGGCAAATGGCTTTCAAATGCTTTAAATGTGCCTTCCGGTGTAAACTGCCGGATATTGACCTCGTAAATAGTAGCATTTTTACTCCATTCCGGATGTTTTAGTTCGACATAAGGTTTGGGGGTGTATTTTGGGTCAGTAATCTGGTTTGAGGTGTGTTTTTCGCTAGTTGCTTTTTTAACATCCTGGCAACTCATTATTGAGATTGTCAGTGTTAGTACTGCTATCTTATAATAATTCATATTTACTGATTCTACGCTAGGAAAGCGTCCAAAATACCTCAAGAGCTTTTGTTGTATTACAGTACCAGAAGTATCTTTATGTATCAAGTTTCTTTTTTGTTACTATTTCTGTAAAACTTCTGGCTGCATTTGTGAAATCTGATGGAACCAGAACAATCGTTGTGGTATTATTGTCAATACCAATTTCAGACAACATTTGCATACGCCTCAACTCAAGGGCAATTGGACTTCCTTCCATTTCTTTGGCACCTTGTGTCAATTTTATAGACGCCTCTAATTCTGCTTCTGCCTTTACAATTCGTGCTCTTTTTTCTCTAATGGCTTCTGCCTCTCGTGCCATAGCTCTTTGCATTGCTTCGGGAATTTCCACATCTTTCATCTCAACCATTTCAATTTTAATCCCCCAGGGTTCCGTTGTCGTGTCAACAATTTTTTGCAGCGTTCCATTAATTTGTTCCCTTTCTCTCAATACCTCATCAAGCGTATGTTGTCCAATGATATTTCTTAATGCTGTTACCGAAAATTGATAAACCGCCTTATTATAATCTGCCACTTTAATAATTGCGTCTTCTGGATTTGTTATTTTAAACCAGAGTACCGCATTCACCTTAATTGTTACACTGTCTTTTGTTATAGTCTCTTGTTGTTCAAGGTCAACGGTTTTGGTTCTAATGTCTACCTGCTGTTGTCTATCAACTAATGGGACTATCCAATAAAGACCAGGTCCTTTTATAGATTTGAAGCGACCAAGTCTGAAGACTACTCCACGTTGATATTCTTGTGCAATACGAAATCCGGATAGGAGTATTGCGATAAGTATTCCGATAATTGGTATGAGTGTCATTTTAGTTGTTTTTTATGTTGTTTCGAGGGATACCCCACTTTGTATAAAGGATCTAAAATTCATAAAAGCATTATCCCAGAGTCATTTTTTAAAAATCGATAGTATAAAGTTTTTTCAATTGTTTCTCATTAACACTTGAAGGGATCATTCGGAAAACAAAATTTCTCAAAGATGCCAGAAAACTATTCTCTAGTTGTGCAACCTTTCCAATGCTCCAGGAGGTGTTAATGATATAATGTGTTCTCTTTATTCTCCTCTCCTCAAAGTTTTTAAACGCCTGTGTAATGTCTGGATTTTTACTTAATTCATTTGCCAGTATAATCGCATCTTCTATTGCCTGACAAGCTCCCTGTCCCATATTTGGTGTTGTCGCATGGGCCGCATCCCCAATAAGCAATATGTTGTTGAACGCGTATTTGTTTATTGGTTTCAAATCAACTATGTCGTTCCAAAGTAGATTTTCGTCTTCGGTTTCGCTTAAAATTGTCGGTATTGGCTCATGAAAGCCCTTGAAATGATTTAGTAAATCTTTTACCTGATAATTTTTTAATTTTTTGTCATTTTGAGGAGCATTTACGCAAGCAAACCAGTAAATTTTATTTTTTGCCAGAGGTACAATTCCAAACCTTCCATTTTTACCCCATGTTTCCGAACTTTCGGTCAGATTTAATTTAGTATTGTCTATTACTGCCCGCCAACAGGTGTAGCCAGAATATCTGGGTTCAGAATCTGGTAAAAGTTTTTTTCTTATAGCAGAGTTTATGCCATCTGCAACAATTAAAAAGTCTGTTTCATGAGTGCTTCCATCCTGGAATTTAACAATAACAGAATCTCCCTTCTGTTCAATATCTACCGCTTTTTTATTGATATGAATAGATTGAGCATCTATTTTTGAAAGCAATAACTGGTGCAATTCTGCTCTGTGAATGGTGAAATTATCGACCCCATATTTGGTACTTACTTTTTGGCTGTCTGTACGTGTTATAAGCTTCCCCTTTTTAGAGTATATTGAAAATGAAGGAAGAACCCGTCCCACTTGAATTATTTCATCCATAAGGCCCAAACGGTTGAACGCGATTACTGCATTTGCCCCAAGCCCCAGTCCTGCCCCCACGGCTTTTATATCTGGTGCTGCTTCAAAAAGTACTGATTTAATACCAATTTTATTTAAAGCAATTGCGGTTGTTAGTCCGGCTATACCTCCTCCAATTATTGTTGCTTGTTTGGTCATTGTTAATAACGATTTGAAACTGAGTACGTAGAGCTATTTTAAAGCAATGCAAATGTAAATTAAAAGCGTTATACTTTTCGCTATTATATGTTCAATAGCTGACAAGCCTTCTATTTAAAGGGGAAAAAATAGTAATACATCTGACTTAAGTAATAGGAGTGAGGGAATCGTATTGTTATTAACTAAAAATAGGTTTTATTTAGTACCTGTTATGTAGTTTTCGAGGTTTTCAATAATAAATTGTTGTTCTTCAATGATAGATTTTACTAAATCTCCGATAGAAACAACACCAACTAATTCTTCTTCCTGTATAACGGGCAAATGCCTGATGAATTGATGGGTCATTAAATACATACAATGTTCGATGGTTGCCTCAGAAGAAACCGAAACCGGGTTTGTAGTCATCACTTCCTGGATAAGCGTTTCTTTAGATGATTTTCCTTTTAAAACGATCTTTCGGGCGTAATCCCGTTCTGTAAAAATGCCAGCAAGTTTTCCATTTTTTGTTACCAGCAACGCACTGATGTTCTTTTCCATCATAAGTTCCAACGCATGATAGACTGTTGTTTCTGGTGGAATCGAAAAGATGAAATTTGCTTTTCGTTCTAAAATGTTTCTAACTATTCTCATAAAATCTTTCAATTTATGGTATAACAATATTAAATACTTGCGGTTTTACCCCAAGTTATAGTTTTAATTTGTTTATTTCATCCAGTTTTTGATTGACCTGTTGGATAACAAAGTCATTTTTCTCTTTTTGCGCAATATTTAAAGTTTTTTCGTAAAAAACTCTGGCATCAGGATACTTTTTAAGGTTAAAAGCGACATTTCCGCTGTTTAGCCATACATAAGGAATTTCTGGAAACAATCGTTGTGCTACAGACAATACTTCACCTGCACTCTTTAAATCACGAATTTGTTCGAGATTTTCTGATACATTAATGAGTATTGGCGGACTTGGCTGAATTTTTAATTCGTTAAAAAAGGCATCGGTTTGTTTAATTAGGTAGTCCGTTCCTTTTTGCTGAAGCAGGTCTACGAAGCGAATCAATTCGTTAGGTTCTACTTTTTTAATGGGTTTATTAAATAAAATATTAAAGTAGTTTCCGGTGATATGATAACCTGTACCATACATGTTACTACACATCACTACGGAATACCCACTTTTTGGTTCAAAAAAAGCGTCAATGGAAAAACCGGCTCCTCCGCCATTATGCCCAATGATTGTTTCTTCTGTAGCAACATCATCAGTTAGGGTTAGAAAACCATAGCCAAAATGCCATCCCTTTTTACTCAGGTCTTCAGTATTATTTGCTGTTTGTTGTATCTTTTTAGTATTGGCATTAATATAAGTGCCTTTAATATAGGTTTGTAAGAATTTTAAAAGCTCTTCCGCGTTGGTTATCCAACCACCGGGAGCACCTGCTTTGGGACTAACGGCCTGGTTACTTTGTATGTAGTCTTTACTGGAGTAAAAGAAATAAGGTTGGGCAGCACTGGCAGGCATAACCGTATCATTTAGGTGATTTATTTTTTTCATCCCTGCTACATTAAAAATACGCTCTCTTATAGCCTGATCAAAAGGCTTTCCATCTATCCTGGCTATAATTTCACCCAAAATGATATATCCTGAATTGCTATAATGGAAACGTAAGCCCGGCTCTTCAAATGCCAAAGGCTGTGCTTCAATCATCGCTTTCAGCTCCGCTGTAGTATAGGCCTTTTTAAAATCGTATTTTGGATCATCCCAAGTGCTCATCAATCCCGAGGTATGGTTTAATAAG
This sequence comes from Sphingobacteriaceae bacterium, assembly GCA_025450155.1. Taxonomy (GTDB): domain Bacteria; phylum Bacteroidota; class Bacteroidia; order Sphingobacteriales; family Sphingobacteriaceae; genus JANWIB01. The sequence continues at coordinate 6,011 of JANWIB010000152.1, read as the reverse complement.
TGATGGATTGTGATCTTATCAGCATTTTTAACTTTCCAATCGGGCAGGTAATCACTAATTGTTTTATTGAGTTTTATTTCCCCATTTTCATAAAGCTGCATGATTCTGGTAGAGGTAAACATCTTCCCGACAGATTCGGTCTTGAATAATTTATCCACGGTCATCGGGATTTTCTTTTCCAGGTTAGCATAACCAAAAGCATTTTGATAAATGATTTGACCATTTTTCCCAATGAGTATCACGCCATTGAAATTGGCTTTTTGGTATTCATTTGTGAGGCTGTCTAATCGATATTTTAATAAATTTTGTGCATTAAGGATAGAGGAGAAACCTGTTAATAAGCAGATGAGTAATAGGGTGAATTTTTTCATATTTTTTACCTTGGGGTAAGTGACGGGAAAATAATCTAGATGTTGCATGCCAACAATCTTTTTATTGCAAATTCGATCCAGCCAATAGCACCATCCAGGCTTCATTTACCAGGCCCTGATCTAACAATGTACTTGCTTGCTGATGCAGGCGCTCTTCACGTTTTATAGCATCATTAGCAGTATCCTCCAATAGTACTTTTATTTCAGGATGTTGATCAGAATACGTTTCAACAGACAAACGATCTGGCAAAACCTCCACATTAGCTAACTGCCCTAAATGATTTCCGGTAAGAATTTTAGAATTACGGATAGAAAAGGGTAGGGCATCAACCCCTATTCCTAAGGTAGTAATGGGTTTAACTACTTTAAACAAATTATCTTTGGTTACACGGCAGTACCAGTCACCACCCAATCGCGCTACCAGGTCAATTTTTTCTTGATCAATCTTTCCGTTTTCATCTAGTATTTCTTCCCTGATATGTATCAATTTTATATCTGCCAGTATCAGGTTGCCTGCCCCCGGGGTTTCTCCTAACGATATAACCTGGCGAACGGTGCATTCTAACTGAACCGGAGACTCAGCTACTCTTGGCGGTTTTACCAGTTCTGACTTCAGTTCGGTAAATCCTGCTTTTATAAATTCATTAACTCCTTTAGGGTATTCGGTGCTTGCCAGCGAGGTTTGTTGAACCATGTTGTAATTAACGATATTGATTACACATTCCGGAACTTCCAGGATATTTTCTAAGGTATGTTTGGTGGTATTATTTCGTATTCGTCTTGAGGGTGAAAAAATACAAACCGGTGGATTGGTGCTAAACAGGTTAAAAAAACTAAAAGGACTCAGATTAACATTTCCGTTTTTATCTATAGTGGATGCAAAGCATATGGGCCTCGGGGCAATGGCGTATTGCAGATAATTCTGAATTTCGGCGGGCTTTAGATCAGTTGGATTTATGGTGAGCATAGGATATGGCAAGGTTGTAATGTTGAAAAGTTGTAATGTTATTTGTGTTTTATAGGTTTCTTTTCTTTTTCAAAGTTTTTGAGATACTCAATCAGCTTCTTTGTTTTTTTTGAAAAGATTAAACTTTTTTCATATAACGAATGATAATCTTCTTTCGTGATTTTTTCAGTTGCTTCCAATAAAATGAGTTTGTTTCTAAATTCGCCTGAAGAACCTTTGGCATAGGTGAGATATCTCACAAAATCAGGATTATTATTGTATTCAAAACCTTCGGCAATATTATCAGACATGGACAGTGCGGCCCTCCTGATTTGATCTTTTAATCCCCAATCAGATTTAAGGGGTTCGTATTCCGAAAGCCGATACACTTCAACAGCAATTTCTTTAGCAATCTGCCAAATTTCGAGATCCTCAAAACGCTCTATTTTGCTCATTTATGTTGAAGTGTTGTAAAGTTGTAAGGTTGAAGAGTTAATTTTGTTGTTTCTTTGTTTTTAGAATTTATGAGATTCGATCAGTTCCTGAAAAGGATATCAACTTTCTAACTTTAAACTTTCCAACCTTACAACTTTTTCAGTTTCAAAATTGAAAAATCTGAATTCGCTTTCTTAATTGTATTACTTAATCGGCCCAATCCTGAAATTTCCATTTCAACTACATCCCCGTCTTTTAACCATTGCGGTTTGTAGTTAGGATCGTTTAACAATCCGGTTCCGTTAAGTTCCAGGAAACAACCCGTTCCCACAGTTCCTGATCCAATTACATCGCCCGGCAAAATATCCACTCCATAAGCACAGCGCTCAACAATCTCCGCAAAAGTCCAGTCCATATCCCCCATAGAACCTGAAGAAACCTCTCGTCCATTTACCCAGCACTTCATTTTTAAGTCGTAGTTATTTCCGGTATGTCCCGGCTTAGCTGAGATTTTATAAGCGTCTAATTCATCAGTTGTTACCAGCCAGGGGCCAATTACGGTTGAAAAATCCTTTCCTTTTGCCGGGCCGAGATTCAATAACATTTCCTCCATCTGTAAGGTTCTGGCACTCATATCATTCATAATCATATACCCAGCAATATAACTGTCGGCTTCCGCTGCTTTTATATTTCGTCCTTTTTTCCCAATTACAATGGCTACTTCCAGCTCAAAATCAAGTTTTTCGAAATGGTCCGGCATGCATTCGATCTCACCCGGCCCTTGTATAGCGTTATGATTAGTAAAATAAAAAACAGGATATTGGTCAAATTCAGAGATCATTTCCAATTTTCGGTTTCGGCGTGCTGCTGCAACATGCTGGCGAAAAGCATAACCATCTCGGCAGGATGCCGGATGGGGAACAGGAGCCAAAAGTTCAAAGAATACTTCTTCTTTAGCTTCCAGTTTACCAGTAAAAATATCTTCATTAATCTTTTTTGCACGTTCCATCAATTCATCTCCGCCCCATAAAAACTCATTCATATTATCAGGAATCGCTTTATTGCAAGAGTGGAGATTATAGATATGGCCGTTAACAAAAATACCTAAATGTTCGCGATCTTCGGTTTTGTAAGAAACTAATTTCATTTCGGTTAGTAATGGTGTTTTCAAAACTAATGAAAATTAGCCTGATCTTTATTCAAAAAGCACGGATTGAATGTGTTGGGATACTGAATTACATCGCATCCAGCCGCCAGCTGGTATAAAACGGATTGTAACTTAATCGGAGTTTGTTCGAACCTTTGCCCTTAAATGAAAAAGAAAAAGATTGAATTAAATTTTTGCCCGAATAAATTTTGCAGAGGTATTTTTTATTAACATCTAACCCACTTATTTTATCAGAACGATGCTGGGTAACTTTTACTTTTTTTACCCCTTTCAATTCAAACCAAAATTCATGCACCGTATGCATTCTTTTATTTCTGCTTACGGTATCATCCGGGTATCCACCTAACGCTGGCAAACAAATTCCATTAGTATCCATTGGAATAATTCTCATATCACTGCTTCCTAATCCCTCAGTTGCAAAAATTTCATCTGGCGGAAGTTTAGTAATGTAAATGGTGCCTTTTTGCAATTTATCACTCCCCTGGAATGCCAAAATAGTACTATTGAGTCCGAAAATATTTTGAAAAAAAATAAGTAAAAAAAGAAATAAGGGCATAATAAATGCTTTATGATTAACTCAAATAAACAAAAAATAAAAGAGCATTAATAATGCTTGTTGTTTTATTTGGAAGCTATTATCTTTATCCTATGAGTAAACAACAGTTAATTTCGATGGATGCAGTAGCAACATTTCGATATGCTCTGCTTTCTAAACTTGTTTTTGCCCAATATTCGAACTAATTTCTCTTTAGCCTGTTTTGTTATAGATAGGTTTTAGACTTCCCGACGTTATTTGTAAATAACATAAACTAAACCATAAACTATTTTATATGCCTATTTATCATTCTTTGGGGACAATTCCTAAAAAACGTCATACCGTTTTCCGAAAACCTAATGGAGAGTTGTATGCGGAGGAGTTAGTATCAACAGAAGGCTTTTCCAGTCTGTACTCGCTGGTTTATCATACCCATCCTCCTACCATTGTTAAAGAATTAGGAAAACCCTATTCGGTTGAACCTAAAATTGCCTATGAAAAACATTTGCGGCATACCAGCCTAATAGGTTTTAACATTAAACCGGAGGATGATTATCTCGAAAGCAGAAAACCGGTATTGGTTAACAGTGATCTTCATATTTCTCTGGCAGCTCCTCGGAAATCCATGACGGATTATTTTTATAAAAACAGCCAGGCCGACGAGGTGGTTTTTGTTCATGTGGGTTCGGGGACCTTAAAAACAGGCTTTGGTAAAATACGATTTGAATATGGCGATTACCTGGTTATTCCCAGAGGAACTATTTATCAGATGGAGTTTGATACCGAAGAGAACAGGCTTTTTATAATAGAAAGTTTTAGTCCGATACGAACTCCGAAGCGCTATCGCAATCAATATGGCCAACTTATGGAACACTCGCCGTTTTGTGAGCGGGATATAAAACGACCTACTGATTTAGAAACGCTAGATGAAAAAGGAGATTTTAAAATCCTGATTAAAAAGCAGGGATTAATTTACCCCTATATTTATGGCACTCACCCATTTGATTTTGTAGGGTGGGATGGCTTTCATTATCCATGGGCGTTTTCTATACACAATTTTGAACCCATAACCGGCCGAATACATCAACCGCCTCCCGTACACCAGACTTTTGAAGGGCACAACTTTGTGATTTGCTCTTTCTGTCCACGTAAATATGACTACCACCCACAGGCTATACCGGCGCCCTATAATCACAGTAATGTAGACAGCGATGAAGTGTTGTATTATGTGGATGGTGATTTCATGAGCCGGAAAAGTGTAGTGAAAGGCCAAATTACGTTACATCCCGGAGGTATTCCGCATGGGCCACATCCCGGAATGGTAGAAAAATCGATTGGGAAAGAAGCCACCGAAGAATTAGCCGTAATGATTGATCCGTTCAGGCCATTGATGTTAACGGAAGACGCTGTAAAAATTGAAGATGAAAGTTATCATAAAAGCTGGCAGGTGAATGTGGAGTAATTATTAACTATTATGAGTTACGTGTTATTTATTACTTAATAGCAATGGCAACATTTAAAAATTTTGAAGATTTAGAAATTTGGAAGAAAGCCATTGATCTTGCAGAAAAGATTTATTTGCTGTCTTCTATAGGCGAACTTTCTAAAGATTGGGGAATGAGGGATCAGATCAGGCGTTCAGCAGCTTCTATTTCCAATAATATTGCCGAAGGCTTTGAGTATAATAATAACCGTGATTTTATTAAATTTTTAAGGTATGCCAAAGGCTCAACGGGAGAGTTTAGAAATCAAATAAATATACTCTTTCGTGTAGGCTTACTTGATGAAATAGAATTCCGCCAGATGTATACTCAATCGGTTGAGTTGGGACAAGGCATTGGTAAACTTATATCATACTTAAAACAACACGAATTAACTCGCAATAACTAACCCCTAATAAATAATCTCAAAATGGAACCAAAAACGATAGAAAATCCAATAAAAGCAGCAGATTTTTTGCCCATTAATGGTACAGATTATATAGAATTTTATGTGGGTAATGCCAAACAGGCGGCACATTTTTACAAAACCGCTTTTGGTTTTCAAAGCATAGCTTATGCAGGCCCTGAAACGGGTGTACGAGACAAATCCTCTTACCTGGTACAGCAGGGTAAAATACGTTTTTTACTGACTTCAGCTTTGCATGCCGATCATCCTATTTCCCAGCATGTGTTGAAGCATGGCGATGGCGTAAAAGTAATAGCGCTTTGGGTAGATGATGCCTATGGCGCTTTTGCAGAAACTACACATCGTGGGGCTCAACCTTATTTGCAACCTCAAACCTTAAAAGATGAATATGGTGAAGTAAAAATGAGTGGCATATTTACCTATGGTGAAACGGCCCATGTTTTTGTCGAACGAAAAAATTATACTGGCAAATTTCTTCCGGGTTTTCAAGAGTGGAAATCAGCGTATAATCCCGATCCTGTAGGCCTGTTACATGTAGATCATTGTGTAGGTAATGTAGGCTGGCATCAGATGGATAAATGGGTAAATTTTTATGAAGATACGATGGGTTTTAAAAATATCCTGACGTTTGATGATAAACAAATCTCG
>JANWIB010000151.1 GCA_025450155.1 Sphingobacteriaceae bacterium | reverse complement strand
TGGATTGAAAAGAAATTGTATATTTTTCTTTTGGAAGATTTAATTTTTCGGCTATTAACTTGGCAGTATTATAGCATTGGGCCGAATAACAAAATTTATTCTTAGCTGTAAGTTGGTCACAACAGTCTGATTTTTGCAGACAATAGCTCCCAGCATAATCGGATTTTATTAATTGCCTTTGAGGTAATCCATGAAAGCTAAAAATGACATGATCAAAGCTATCCGGATTGTGCTTTCTACCATTTTCGACAAATATTTCAATCATCTGGGCATCGTTATGAAATGAATTAACAAAAGAGAGATGAGGTATGGTGGGCCACTTACTTACAATCTCCATTGCCTTTTGCAAAACGGAACCCGTTGAAGCGGAAGCATATTGCGGAAACAAAGGAATCACTTTAATACTCTCTACCTGTTGCGAGCGTAACTTTTCTAAAGCAGTTTCCATGGATGGACTTTGGTATCGCATGGCCAGCTCAACAACATACTCATCGCCTAAACGCTGTTGCAAAAGCTCTTTTACTCTAACACCGTAATGAAGTAAAGGAGAGCCTTTTTCAGTCCACACTTTTGCATATATTTTTGCTGATTTGGGAGCACGAAAAGGAGCTATAATGCCTTTTACCAATAACGTTCTTTTAAAAGCATTAATATCAATCACCCGCTCGTCCATCAAAAACTCATCCAAATACTTCCGCACATTCGGCACAGAAGGGCTATCGGGCGTACCCAGGTTCACTAATAAAATTCCTTTTTTTGCTGTGCTCATGCAGCCCAAAAATAATATTTGCCGAATGAAAAGCAGCAGGTGACAAGAAATTTTAAATTTTTATGATGAATTCTCCAATCCACACTTTTATAATAGTTGTTTATTTAATATGTAAAATTGGATCGCTAACATTATACAAAATATTTGAATGAAAAATAAAAATATACAGACGGAAATTGACGCCTCTTTCTTATACCAAAAACTTGCTGACCACGAAACAGACACAACTATTGCAAGTGTGTTCCGGCAAATGAGCGTAATCGAAAAAAGTCATGCTGAAGCCTTTGCAAAAAAAGAAAATATAAGTTTAATGAACTTCATGCAGCCTTCCTGGAGAGCAAAAACGTTAAACACGATAGGTAAATTATTTGGTTATGATTATGTATTGGGTGTTTTAATGGATACCGAAAAAAGTATTTCAAATGCCATTATCAGCCAAAAGCAAAAGAGTAAACAACAGCTAACCGGTACAGAAACAGCGCATGTGAAAATACTTCGGTCAATTCTTGAAAAGGAACAAAAGGTAACCGGAACACAATTATCAAAATTTGAAAAAAGGCATCGTTCGGTTGGCGGAAATGCCATCAGAGCGGCTGTATTGGGAGGAAATGATGGGTTGGTTTCCAATTTCAGTTTAGTGATGGGAATTGCCGGAGCTACTGCCGGGCAAGAAGGAGTTTTATTAGCCGGACTTGCCGGCTTGTTGGCCGGAGCATTATCTATGTCATTGGGCGAATGGATTTCGGTTAAGAGTTCGCAGGAGTTATACGAAAACCAAATGCAAATTGAAATGGAGGAGTTAGAAACCAATCCGAAGGGTGAAATGAAAGAACTATCTTTAATATATATTGCAAAGGGTATCTTCGAAGAACAAGCACATCAAATGGCTGCGGATATCATGAAAGATAAAAGCCTTGCACATGATGTATTAGTAAAAGAAGAATTGGGAATAAATGCCGAAGAATTGAAAGGCTCTGCTGTTCAGGCGGCGGTATATTCTTTTATGCTATTTGCAATAGGCGCTATTATACCCGTTATCCCTTTTATGTTTACAAGCGGAATGAAAGCCGTTATACTAAGTGTTGCACTCAGTGCGATAGGCCTTTTTGTAATTGGCGCCGCCATTACACTATTTACAGGTAAAAATGTTTGGTATTCGGGCTTCAGACAGGTTTTGTTTGGCTTAGCCGCAGCAGCTATAACTTTTGGTATTGGGAAATTAATAGGTGTTTCTGTAACGGGATAATCCCCCTCTTGATTCTAAAATTAGATTTCCCAACCTGTTACCATTCAAAAATCACCCCGATGGTTGGCAAAATATTTCCACTTTCATTTTTCAGTAACTTGGTTTTAAATTTAGCCGGATCTGCGGGGTCATCTTGCGGCATTCCGTTCAGGTCTCTGTCTAATATTAAAGCAGGTTGAGTCTCATATTTATTGTAAGTGAGGTTTTGGATATCCAGATACACATTAAGACTGAATTTTTTAAAGGGATATTTTTTATCTACCCGGATATCCAATTGGTAAAAATTAGCTAAGTATTGGGTGTTGAGTTGCGTATAATCCTGTATTCCCTGCGGATAAATTGAGTAATTGCTTTTAAGCGAAGAAAACCCTATATCATAAGGCGTGTACGGGCTTCCTCCGGTTAGCCGAAAACGAGTTCCAATTTCCCAATTCCGGGGCAAAATTTTGCCGGCAGTCATGCTGACAATGTATCTACTATTCCAGGATGAGGGAACATATTTTTGGTTAATGTCTTTAAACTCACTTCGAAAGGCTGTGAGGGCAAAAATCCCATAAAATCCTTTAGTTAAGCGTTGCTGGGCAAAAAACTCCAGGCCGTAGCTTCGTCCCTGTGTAAATCCGGTAACCGGTTTATTGCCCACTACCCCAAAATCAGCGCCCAGATTTGCCAACGGGATGGATTGTCCCAATACCTTTACCATAGGATATTGCTGGTACTGTTTGTAAAATCCTTCCACAGTGAAACGGGTATTGCTGGAGGTGCTGTATTCCAAGCCAAGTACAGCCTGTTTAGAACGAACAAATTCGACACTTTTGTTCAGTAACGGGCCTCCGCTGAATTCGCGGTAACCTAAAACGGTATAGGCAGGCAATTGATAGTAAATCCCGGCATTGGCATTGATAAACAGGCTTCCTGCAAGGTTATAGGCTGCCGAAAGGCGTGGCGAAAGGGTTTTCAACGGGTTATTCATCTTGCTGGAATACGTATTTCCATCGGTCCGCAAGCCAGCGGAGAGGTTTAGTTTATCGTTAAAAAACGAGCGGCTTAATTGTGTGAAAAAACCATACTTAATAAAATTGATTTTTGATTGGTATTGCTCGGTGCCAAAAGGCAATATGGTGAGCGTATTGGTGCTATATTCGGCAGTTTCAGCTTGTGCGCCATAGGTAATTTTGTATCCGCCTTCGCGGCTTGTATTTTCTATTCTGAATTTATTTTCGATTTCTTTTGAAGAATAATCGATTGTTTTAATCTTATTGGCATCATTATCCTGATACTTAATCGCCTTGTTGTTCAAAAAACTTCTGCTTAACACCCAATTGGTGTATCCTTTAGATCGATAGTTTTTATACACCGCTCCAAGCGTATAATTATCCTGGGAGTTTACAGGCACATTGGCCAGGATATACAAGTTAGCTTCGGTACGGTCTGTATTAAAATTGAGTTTGAAACGGTCTATGGCACCCAAACCGAGCCAGGTTAATTCGTGCTTGGAATTAAATTTAGTTTTGATTTTAAACTGAAAATCCTGGTAAGATGGCAGAAAAGGCAATTGCAAGAGCTTAAATAAACCCTGCAGGTAAGAATAGCGGTAAGAAGAAATAAATGTGGTTTTAGATGATAGTGGCCCTTCCAAAGTAGCAGCCAAATCGGTAGCCCCCAACGTGATGGAAGCGCCTAACTTATCGTCCCGGCCATCTTTTTGCTTAAAATCAAATACAGAGCTTAGCGTATTGCCACGATTTGCAGGAAAAGCTCCGGAGTAAAAATCCACTTCGCGAAGAAAATCTACATTAATCATTCCTACAGGGCCGCCGGATGACCCCTGTGTGGAAAAATGGTTAATGTTAGGGATTTCTACTCCGTCGAGATAAAATTTATTTTCGTTAGGAGCCCCTCCCCTGATGATGATATCGTTGCGGAAAGATACCTGGGTGGACACACCGGGTAAAGACTGAATTACCTTGGATATGTCCCTGTTCCCGCCCGGATTCCGCTTTATTTCTGTAGCACCAATGCTACGCAGGGAGACCGGACTTTCCAACGTTTTAGCTATAACGGGTGCGTTAACCCTCACTTCGCCTAAGGTCGCGGCTTCCAATTCTAAAGCAATATCTATCATAGTCGGTTTAGCATTACTTACCTGTACATCGTAAGCCATTTTCTTTTTATAACCTACTCTGGAAAACTGGATATCATATACCCCAGGTTTGAGATTTGAAAGGATATAATTTCCTAACGAATCGCTTGATACGCCTCCTTCCAGTTCCTGAATAGTTACAGATACACTCGAAAGGGCTTCGTTTGTCAAGGCATCAGTAACCCTTCCTTTAACTTGTGCGGCAACAAGTTCTTGTTTCTGCGCAAGCACATACAAACAGTTTGCAATCAGAATCAAGAATACGAACACGTGTTTCATTTGCAATTTTTTGTCCAAAAGTACGGCAATGCTTCATTATATAATGGGAAGAGGAAACAATTGCTTTTTACCGCAAAATCACTTGATATCAGTTTAAAAGAAAAAATACTAGAAGATTTACCATTTAACCTAATAAGTTTCCAAGTGTGCCTTTACCTTTTCCATCAGCCACATAGGGGTAGATGTGGCACCGCAAATACCTACTTTTTCACCGGGAGAAAACAGATTGGGGCTTAGTTCAGCGGTACTGGAAATAAAATAGGTATTCGCATTATATTGCTTACAGACTTCAAAAAGTACTTTTCCGTTTGAAGATTTCTTGCCGGATACAAAAATGATCTTATCATAGTTCAGCACAAAGTCCCTTAACTCATCATTTCGGTTAGAAACCTGTCGGCAAATAGTATCGTTCGCTTTTACTTCATAACCCCGATTAATCAGTTCATCTTTAATCTTGTAAAACTTATCGGTACTTTTTGTGGTCTGGCTGTATAAAGTAAATTTTGACGGTAAATCTATTGTATCCAGTTCGCTAATATCCTGGAACACGAGTGCGGCATTATTCGTCTGCCCCTGCAGTCCAATTACTTCGGCGTGACCATGCTTGCCGAAAATTACAATCGCTTCTTTAGAATCAAAAGAGGTTTTGATGCGATGTTGAAGCTTTAAAACAACCGGGCATGAAGCATCAATCAGCATAATGTTATTTTCGAGCGCTGTTTTATACGTTTGGGGGGCTTCGCCATGCGCCCGAATCAAAACTTTTTCGTTTTTAAGATTTTTTAAATCTTCATGCCCTATAATCCGGAGGCCTTTGGCCTTTAACCGATCTACTTCTTCATCGTTATGCACAATATCTCCCAGGCAATATAAATAGCCGTCTTCCTCTAAAATTGCTTCTGCCATATCAATAGCATACACAACCCCAAAGCAAAAACCAGATGAACTATCTATTGTAACCTGAAGATTATATGTCATACGTTAAGTTATGGTAGATTTAATATGGGCATTTGTGTTACCTCTACAAAGGTAATTAAAGATAGATAGAAAAGTATGCGAACCATGGGGTAATAAAAGCCTTTTTGCGGACTCTTTATTTCTCCTTTATAAAATTTCCTTTTTCATCTACGAATTTGCCTGTTCTTTCATCATATTGATAATACTGTGAAATGAGTACAGAGTCATTCTTAAGAGAAGTTTTTGTTATGCTTATAGCACTAATGTTGCTTTTTAATATTTTAAAAGGCTCTAGTGTATCTTTTAATTGATATAATTTGTCTGGGTCCGATCCTTTAAAATCATTAAACGAGTAACTTCTTGTTTCTTTTGTTTTTGTATCATACAAGTAAAACTCTTTAAATTTTTGGTCGTAAGGATTAATTCCATATTTCTCCATTTCTCTTCCCAAAGAATCATATCGTATAATATGTATAAATTTATCTTCTCCGGGAATATTTCCTGCAATAACCCTTTTAATCAATCGTCCTTTCTTATCCTTTTCTTCATATAAAATTTTATCCTCTGAAGAGACAGGGCTCTTTATCTTATTATTGGAACAACCTACATGAATTAGTAAGACCGCTATAATTAGAAAACGCATTATAAATTGCATCATTAAAGTTAACACGTTTTTTTTCAGAAGTTCATTTTCTCTACTTTCTTTATACAAAAAGTTATTTTTGAGTTCTAAAAAGCAATTTACAGAATGAAAATTCTTCTCAGTTTTTTAATTCTTTTTTTACTAAACTCTTGTCAGAAATTACCTGAAACGTTGGAAAAGACCGATCAAATTAAAATCACTTATTTCTATCTGCCCGAACAAAGGAATACGTTTACGGTTACGGATAAGAAGCAAATTGCGTATTTTCTGACATTACTAAAAGCTATTCGAAGCAAAAACCCGATTCCCGTTACTCCCCGGGGCGGATGTCCGTTTTCGGGGAAGCTGGATTTTATTAGCAAGGGACAAACGGTACTTACTGCACAATTTTCGACAACCCATACCAATCCTGCTTTAGATAACCGTTCATGTCAACAAATCCTTTTTAAATTGGATCAAGACCGATATGATGGAGACCTGTCTTATGGGGTTGGAATGTTACTTGATGAAAAATATCATGAATTGAAAAAAGAGAAATAATTAATTCTTCATTTTAATATACTCTATTCGTTTAGCGAAATCCTCAAGCGCTTTCTGATAGGCTAATTCTCCAAATTGCAAATCACCTAAACCTGTACTCTTAATCGTAATACGTTTTCCGACATTGGAAATAATATAAGGAGGGAAACCACGCTTTAGTGACTCTATCTCTGAAACTTCTATCGTGACAAAATCCACTCTTTCCTGGTTGATAAATTTTGCATTTTGTTTAAGAGTGAAGCGTACGTTACGCTCATCGTCCTCAAAGATTAATTGATAAGTCTGGTGCGGTCCTGAATAGGAGCTCTTTTGACCCCGTTTAATAATATAGTCTCTCAGCATCTCAAAATTTTCTGAAGTTAAAACTTCTTCCTGCTTTATGTAACTAATCCGTTTGGCATAATCTTCTAATGCTTGCTTATTGTATAACGCGGCTCTACCATGCGGATGATCAGGATCGTGCATAGTGTTAATAGTTACTCCATAGCCTTTTTTATAGAAAAAAATTAGATACGGGAAATACCCTTCTGACTCTTTTATAGTTATTGCCGAAATTTCAATAGCACTTTGTTCTGCATTCTTTTGTTCATCGGGTTTGATCTCACTTTTTAAGGCAAACCGTATATTGGCAGTACTGTCTTCAAAAACAACTTGATACGATGGGTATAAACCTGAATAGGAAGAATTCTTTTTCCCCCATTTTAAAATATAGTTTCTTAGCAATTCAAAATTTTCTGAGGCTAAGAGTTCTTCCAACTTAACAATAGAGAACCCCTCCTTTTCGTCCTGAATTATTTGTTTTTTTAATTGGTCTATTTGTTCAGCGAAATCTTCCAGGGCATTCTGATAGTATATTCTGCAACGTAGTGGATCAAAATCAAGTTTTGGGGCAATAAAAACCTTACCTCCTGCATATAACAGAATAAGATATGGAAAATAAGACCCTTGTTTTTCTATAGCTATTTCTGAAACCTCAATAACACTTTCCTCTGTATTTTTCTGCTCGATCGGTTCTACATCCTTTTTAAGGGAAAAACGTCTATTACGTGTATCGTCCTCAAAAACAAATTGGTATGTCGGATACGAACCTGAATAGGAACTCTTTTTGCCTTGTTTAGTGACATAATTCCTCAGCAGTTCAAAATTTTTCTCGGTTAAGTTTTCTTCTAGCTTTTTTATAGTAGCATCTCGCTCTTTTACTTCCTGAACAACCTGCCAAACCAATTGCTTTATTTTAGCAGTTTCAGCATTTTCTTTAGCAATTAGTTCTAAAAATATCCCTGCACTATCGGGTAAAAGGTGGTCTTTACCATGGTCATACTGCAGCAGCATCTCGCTGGATGGCGGAAAAATTCTTACTTCAAGATATAAATCACCCTCCGAAGGATGATAATCATACTTGCCTTTATATTTTCCCTTCTTTCCTCCCGCATAAGAAATAGCATACAAATTTTCTGCTTGTGGCAATAGTTTTTTGTTGTTACAAAAAACAATGGCAGGGTAATGGTTCGTAGTCGTGTCGAAACTAAAATTGGCCTTTTTAAAATACCGGGAAGATTCTGTTTTAACTTGTATTTCTGTTGCTATTTCACCAAGCAGTGAAATATAATCAGAGCGATTGTTTTTTTCCGCTGTTACACTCGTTTGTGCTTTGCAACTTATCGCCACCAATAACAGCGCTATTATTCTCATCATATTCAACTTCATTCTTAATAGTTTATGAATCGAAACCCTGCTTTTCCAAATGCTCCGGTATTGATACCGGTTTTTTATCTTCGTCAATAGCAACAAAGGTAAAACGGCCACGTATAGCGCTTTCCCGATAATCTTCGTACATTTTTTCTACAAAATTTTCTACATCAGTTTTTAAAATTGTACGTCCAACTTCTACTACACGAGCGACAACCTCTATAATTGTTCCGGCCGGAATAGGTCTGTTAAAGTCGATACGATCGGAAGAAACGGTTACCATCCGTAAACGGCTAAATCGGGTGGCTGCTATAAAGGCTACTTCATCCATGATGTTTATCGCTAAACCGCCATATAACGTATCGTAATGATTGGTGGTATTGGGAAATACGGCTTTAAAAACCCGTGTTTCCGATTGCTTCATCCGTTCTTCCAAATTCATATTTCAGATTGAATTCATTTAAACTCCAAACTGCCGGAAATGATGGTCTAAGTGCTTATACATGCCAATGCTCCATTGTTCCGGGCTAAGCTTACCAAAGAACGAATGCGGATGTGTAGTACATTTTGATTCGCCACCCTCCGCAAATTGCTTCACTAATTGAGTCAACCGTTGTTTTTCGCGTTCAAAATCCTGTTTGCCTATAATCACCAGGCTTTTGTCTGTTGGCGCATTCTTTTTAAATGGCTGCTCGTTAAAAAAGCTGGATTTAAAGAAAGGGCTTAATATTCGGCCAATAAATAGCCTCGGCGGATTTTTGCTACCCACCGCTACTTCTAAGGCAGCCGCACAATGCGATAGCATCTGGGGTACATCCATTTTACCCCATTCTCTTGGCGATTCGGGTTGTAATTTATTGATCCGTTCTACTATTTCATTTAGCACTGCGGCATTATAAAGATTCTTCATGTTTTATTGATATTTTCTTTATTAAGCAAATTAAATAATTTTAAACGGTTTACGAGTAGATAACATCCAAAACCGATCCCTTAACTCCCTCTATTTGCTTTAAATACACGAAGAAAGTTCCCTCCTAATACTTTTTTAATATCCTTGGTTGAGTAGCCCAGCTTTTGCAATTCGAGGGTGATGTTTGGATAGAAACTCACGTCATCCATCTGAAGCGGATAAGATTCTGCACCATCAAAGTCTGCACCAATTCCAACATAATCAACTCCCACCAGTTTCGCTATATAGTCAATATGATGAATAAGAAGGCTTAAAGGAGGCCTGATAACCCGATATTCTGTTTTATAGGTCTCATACAGTTTAATTTTAGCATTAAACTCACCCCCTAAGCGTGCAGATAAAGAGTCTAGCTCTTTCTTATGGCGATTTAGAAATTCATTTTCTTTCTTCGCAAAAGTACTGTCTATAAAACCGCTATAAAAATTGACAAACACTACGCCACCGTTTTTAGCCAACGCTTTTATCTGCTCATCTTTAAGATTGCGGCGGCTCGGATTTAAAGCATATGCACAACTATGCGAAGCAATGACGGGTTTTGTTGAAACTGCAAGTACATCATAGAAAGTTTTCTCGCCAACGTGAGATACATCAACCATGACTCCTGATTGGTTTAAACGTTGAACAATGTCTTTGCCCAATTTGGACAGGCCGATATGTGGTAATTTTTCAGGATGTGTAGTCTCATCTGCCGCTGAAGTAGCCCATGAAGTACTGTTATTCCATGTTAATGTGAGGTAAACCATTCCACGGTGAGCTAAACTATCTAAATAATCCAGGCGATCTTCTATCATATGACCACCTTCTACCCCTATCATGGCGGCCAGTTTATCCTGTTTTACGGCTTGATTCAATTCTTTGGCGGTGCTAACCAGTACCATTTTATCAGCATTTCTATGAATAGCCGCATATAAAGAATCAATCTGGCGATTGGCGTGTGCAAAAGCCTTTCCTTTTCCATAATTCTCACCGCACCATATAGAAAATACCTGGGCATCAAGCCCACCCTTTTTGGCCCTTATTAAGTCAAAATTTCCATTCTCTTGCTTTCTGCCAATATCAAATCCACTTTCTAATTGGTTCGATAAAACATCATTGTGCGTATCAATAACAATAGCATCGGTGTGTAGGGTATTTGAATTTTGGGCAATCCCTTTCCAATAGCTCAATAACAAAACGGAAGCAAGAAAAATAGTTCTCTTCATACACGATACGAATAACCCCGTAAGCTAAGAAGATTTTTAGTCTTTCTCAACAGATCGTCTATTTTCAAATCGAGAATCGAAATTTAAATTAAACGAAAAACGGAGATGAAGGAAAGTGGCGGCTAATAAAAAAATCATCAGCACATACATACACTGATGATTTAGTAAATGAGGGCGAAAAATTCCAGCTGTTATTCGCAGTTTTTAAACTGGTTTGTATATTCTCTTAAATCGTTAATGTAAATCTTTACTTCTTCCGGTTCTTTGCCATATTCAAAAGTTACTTTATGCTTTTTTCCTTCGCCCTCCAGTTCAATCCACTCAGCCCCTCCATCTGTACAATCAGGACAACCAATTACTTCTTTTAACTGGTTAAATTTATTTGCATCAATTTTTTGGATTAACGCATTCCATTTCTCCTCGTCTATCGCCTGTTTACAGGTTTTAGTTTCAACATCATTTCTCCAACCGGATTTTGTAAACTGCGCTTCCTGATTGGTAAGTAACAGCTCTTTTTTACAATAACCGAGGCACATCCCAAATGAAGTGCCATAATGAATTTTTACAGTTGTTGGGTCAACATTTTTTTCGCATCCGGCAAATAGTATTGCCATAAGAAATAAGAAAACAAAAGAATTTTTCATCGTATTATTAAGATTTAATATACAACTATAGTGCTAATTAATATCAATACGACATGAAATTTCAAAATGCTACAATTATTTCAACACTGATTTTAAAAGATTAAAATGATAACAGCTTCAACGAAGTTGAGTTAATTCCTCAAAAGAAATATCCAAGAGCGGATGATCTCTCCAGCCCTTAAAATCATAGTGCCACCATTCATCCGCATAAATCTCAAACCCATTTTTTGTCATTATTGCTTTTAGTAACTCCCTGTTTTTGATAACTTCTTCAGAAAGATTTGGATAACTGGTATGCGCTTTTTCAGTAAAATCGTCAAAGGCGGTAGGCATTGGCAAATCCTTTCCAGTTTTAAGATTAATGAGAGTAAGGTCAACAGCGCAACCACGGTTATGCCGGGATCCCCGGTAAGGCGATGCCACAAAAACGGTGTCGTGCACTTTTTCATAAAAAGAGACGGTTACCGCATAAGGTCGGTAAGCATCAAATATTTTTAATCCGTAACCTAATGTATTCAACTCTTTTTGAACTGTAGTTAGGGCTCTTGCTGCCGGCAGGCTCAGAAAGGCAGCAGCACTTTTATACATCGGTTCCCCCATAAAATTATTAGAAGTAGCATACCGGATATCAAGCTTTAGGTCGGGAATAATCGTAATAAGTTCTACAAGTGCCTTTGTCGAATCTTTTCCAACTAACTCTTTATAATCTTTTAAATCAGCAATGGTTATTGCTCCGTATTTATTAGCTTTTAGTTGAGCTTTAATAACGGTTATATAATTAGTAATAAAGAATAGGCAGAGAAGTAAGTTTCTTAACATTGCTCGTTGTTTAAAAGAGTAGCAATATACTGATTGCGTACTATTTAAAGTAGTGTAACTAAGCAGGAAGGCATTTATTATTCAAAATACTTATAATAGTGCATTTTAAACTATTTAACATATTCCCAGTCAAATAAACACCAGCTAGCTTTTTGCACAATTTGAAACACTCTGGGAATCGCGTCGTATAATACATATCTATTTACTTAGATGCAAAACTATTTCACTTAACACATTGTCTTATACTATACATAAAGAGATAGATTTAAAGTGATTTTGGAGTATATATTTAATTAGGATAAGTTATGGAAACCATTCTATCTCAAACGGAAGCAGAAAACATATTAGAACAATTACCAGAAGGCGAAAAGGCCGAAATTGAGCGAGATAAGATTAGATTCGGGGAGTATTTTATTGGGAAAATCAATAATACCTTTTATAGAATTAACCCAATAAATGTGATTATAAAAAATGGTGTACCAAGCTTAATTAAACCGATCTCTGCCACAATGATTTAAAAATTCTCCTTTATACAACAGCAATCTCTTCCATCACCAGCTTCCTAAAATCCATTATTCTCTAACTAATTAGAATAGAAGAATTTCACCCATAGATCTGACTAAGGCCGTAAAAGTGGTTTTAGGGAATATGACTGTATTATATTTTTTACTTTTCTTTAGCCGGAATGAAATTCATTGAAATGGAATTGACACAATGACGGGTATTTTTAGCGGTAAAACCCTCGCCAAGAAACACGTGCCCTAAGTGCGCTCCACAATTACTACATACAATTTCCGTACGCATTCCGTCCGGGTCGGGGATACGTTTTACGGCACCTTTAATTTCATCGTCAAAACTGGGCCAGCCACAATGCGAATCAAATTTAGAGTCAGAAGTATACAAGGGAGCATTACACCGCTTGCAGGTATAAGTTCCCTTTTCCTTATTATTGAGTAACTTTCCCGTTCCGGGATATTCTGTTCCTTTATCAACAATTACCCGTTCTTCTTCGGGAGTTAATTTATTCCATCCCATTTTGGTTGTTTCCTGGTTTTTAGTTTCTTTTCTTTCTTGCTTTTGGGCACAAGCCGTAAAGTTAACCGCCATGAATACTGCAGCAAAAAGAAAACTATTTTTCGAAATTAATTTCACCTGATTAATATAAGAAACTTTTTGATTTTTGGTTTATTTTAATGAAAGAAATTACCCACTGTAAACAAAAAATCCCGGACCAATAGGCCGGGATAGCTTTAAATTTTGAACCCGAAACTTTTACTTATTTAGCTCCTCTGCCATAGCCGCACCAATCTCCGCAGGCGATTCTACTACCCGGATGCCACACTCACGCATAATCTTCATCTTAGCAGCCGCTGTATCATCCGCTCCGCCAACAATAGCTCCAGCATGTCCCATACGGCGTCCCGGAGGTGCAGTTTGCCCGGCAATAAAACCAACAACCGGCTTGGTTCCATTTGCTTTAATCCAACGTGCTGCTTCGGCTTCCATACCGCCACCAATCTCACCAATCATGATAATACCTTTGGTTTCCGGATCATTCATTAATAATTTAACCGCTTCTACCGTTGGCGTGCCAATAATCGGATCTCCACCAATACCAATAGCAGTAGTAATACCTAAACCGGCTTTTACTACTTGATCTACCGCTTCGTATGTCAAGGTTCCTGATTTAGAAACTACACCCACACTCCCTTTTTTGAAAATAAAGCCCGGCATAATACCAATTTTAGTTTCATCGGCAGTGATAATGCCCGGACAGTTCGGGCCAATTAAACGGCAATCACGATCAGAAATATATTCTTTCACCTGAATCATATCTTTCGTCGGGATACCTTCAGTAATGCATACAATAACTTTGATGCCAGCCTCAGCAGCTTCCATAATAGCATCGGCGGCAAACGCAGGCGGCACAAAAATGATGGAAACATCGGCGCCGGTTTTATCTACTGCGTCTTTTACCGTATTAAATACTGGCAGGTGAAGATGGGTTTGTCCACCTTTTCCGGGAGTAACACCTCCTACCACTTGGGTTCCGTATTCAATCATCTGGGCCGCATGATATGTCCCTTCATTGCCAGTGAATCCCTGAACGATAATTTTTGAATTTTTATTTACGAGTACACTCATTGATCGGATTTTAAGATGCGCAAAACTAATAGAATCGGCAGGAATGTCAAAAGAATTATCAAATTAGACCGATGGATTAAATGACAATTACAATAACTTGGCTGATTTTTGTTAAATCATCGAAAAAAATATACTAAGGGTAGACCGAGGAGTGCTATGAAGAAACTTAAAAGGTTTCATTAATTAGCTAAAACGGTTATCTAAGTAACAATTCCTACAGAATTAAACTGCAAATCATACAACCGCTTGTAATAACCATTTAATTTCAATAGTTGCTGGTGATTTCCCATCTCTTTGATCTCGCCATGATCTAACACAATAATCTTATCGGCCTTCTGGATGGTTGAAAGCCTGTGGGCGATAACGATAGC
>JANWIB010000150.1 GCA_025450155.1 Sphingobacteriaceae bacterium | reverse complement strand
TTTTAGTTCGATGTGCTTTTCCTCTTTCGAACACATCTGTTTTTTTATATTAACTTATTTTTTTGCGAAGTTAAAACAAAAAAGCCATCCCTTAATGAGATGGCTTTTAATTTTTTCGAGAAGAATTATTTTATGATATCTCTTAATTCTAATGCTTTAATGACAGCACGATATCTGTTGATGTCTTTCTTATAAAGATACGCTAACAGGGAGCGGCGCTTACCTACTAATTTTTGAAGCGCTAATTGGGTTGAAAAATCTTTCTTGTTTTTCTTCAAATGCTCTGTTAAATGAGCAATACGAGCGGTAAATAAGGCTACCTGGCCTTCAGCAGAACCGGTATCGGTTGCACTTTTTCCATGTTTGGCAAATATCTTTGCCTTAAATTCATTACTTAAATACATTACTTGAATAATATTAAAGCGGTTAAAAATTGAACAATTAGGCGCAAAAGTATGATTATTATGATAATAATCAAAACTAAATAGAAATTAAAGGAGTATATGATTTCTTTAGTGAATTGTAAAAGTGAGTTTTCTTTTGTCTTTTTGTCTTCTTCCTTGTATCAAGTATGAGTAGCGAAAAAAAATACAGCAAATTTACTACAGAATTTAAAGTGAGGCCCGATGATATTGACCTGTTTAACCATGTACATAGCAGCACTTATTTTGATTATGTATTAGCGGCCCGTTTCGAACAAATGGAGCAATATTATGGTATGAGTATGGAAGAATTTTTAAAACAGGGATACGGCTGGGTGGTAAAAACGGCTTATGTGGACTATAAACGTCCATTAGGTTTAAGCGATTACTTTACTGTAACTACCGGCATTATTGAACTGAACGACAAAGGCTGCCGTGTTGAATTTAATATTAAAAACAAAAAGACCCATAAACTATGCTGCGATGGCTGGTTTGATTATGTATTGATTGATAACCAAACCGGCAGAAGCATGAAGCTTACCGGAAAGATGATTGAGAGATATTCGATATAGTTAATTGGCCATTAGCTATCAGTAAAATGAAACCAGTAAACAATTGACTTATAATTAATGAACTAGTTATCCCAAAGTAAATCAATCAATTCCCCATAAAAATCCGCTACCGTTCCTCCTGCTGCACGCACCTGTTGCGGAATAAAACTTGTTCCTGTTTGTCCGGGAATGGTGTTAATCTCCACGAAATAAAATCTACCGGTATCTTTTTGAAGAAAATAATCAATACGCACCATTCCGCGGCAATTGAGTTGCACATACACGTCTTTCACTATTGCGGTTACTCGTTGTTTTTCTTCTTCGGTCATTCGACCAGGAGTAATTTCTTCGGTAATGCCCGGGGTATACTTCGCTTCAAAATCAAAAAACTCTTTCGAACTAATTACCTCTGTTGCCGGCAACACGGTAATTCCTTTTTTTCCTTTATACACTCCTATCGAAAACTCCCGGCCATCAATAAATTCTTCAACCAACACCTGAGTATCTTCTTTAAATGCTTTCTCTAATGCTTCGGGCAATTCTTCGCTGGTTTTAACCTTACTCATTCCAATGCTGCTTCCGCCATTATTGGGTTTTACAAAATAAGGTAACCCAAGTTTAGACGTCACTTCTTGTATATGATCACCCTGCCCGGCAAATAACTGAACAGACCTGGCTACATTTAAGTCCTCAATTTCAGAGACAATGGCTTTTGTATACCCCTTGTTCATGGTTAATGATGAAGTAAGGGCATCACAACTGGTGTAAGGAATACCCAACATATCAAAATATCCTTGCAACCTTCCATCCTCTCCCGGAGAACCATGAAGCATAATAAAAACACCATCAAACTTTATTTTCTTACTATTAACTGTTAGGGAAAAATCGTTTTTATCAATTTCGTATTTTACTGTATTGTCTGCAACATAATACCAGCTCTTTTTGGTAATGATGATCTTATAAACATCGTATATCTTCTTATTAATATTGGTATAAACAAAATCAGCGCTTTTTAGAGAGACTACAGCCTCTCCGGTAAAACCGCCAGTAACCAGAGCAATTTTTTTATTCATGGCTCCAAATATAATTATCCCGGTTAAGGTTTGGCATTAAACTTCCAAAATCTTGAAATTTAGCTTAAATTTGCGGTTCATTTTATATATTCAATTAATGAACAAATTCTTTGCCTATTTAAAAACGGCTGCTTTTCGTAAAAATCTGATGATTGCCATTGCATCTGTTATCGTTTTCATGATGATTGCTTTCTTCAGTCTCCGCTTTTACACCCGTCATGGAGAAAGTGTTCCCGTTCCTTCTTTAAAGGGATTACCGGTAGAACAAGCAATAGAACTATTAAAATCAACTGGTTTGAGGTATCAGATTGATTCTATTTACCAAATGGATAAAAAGCCGGGCATGGTGGTAGAGCAAGACCCAGATGCGAATACAAGCGTTAAACTAAACCGGACTGTTTACCTGACTATCATTACCCGGAATGCTCCAAATGTTAGTTTTCCTGACCTTTTAACATTAACTTTTGTAGAAGCCCGTGCTGTTTTAAACGGATACGGACTAAAATTGGGGGATACGATGTATGTTTCGGACATTGCACGAGATCGGGTAATTAAAGTAAAACTGGATGGTGTAACCCTGGAAAGGGGGCAGCAAATACCTAAAGGATCGGAAATAGATTTGGTTTTAGGTGATGGGCAGGGAGCAAGCGAGGTTGATTTGCCCGATTTAACGGGATTAACCCTTAGTGAAGCTATTTTTGCATTGAAGGGTTCTTCTCTGGAGTTGGGACATGTAACCTATGGAGGAAGCATCAGCGATTCTTCGGCATTAAAGGTTGTGAAACAATCTCCTGCATTGAGCGACTCTATAACCAAAGTCAACATTGGGACAACAATAGACATTACGCTTTCAAATTAAGCGCTTTTCAGCTAAAATGGATATTTCAGCAATAGAATTGAAAGAAAAAATTGTTTCTAATGAACATATTTACCTGATAGACGTCCGGGAGGAATTAGAATATCATACCTATAATATTGGCGGACAAAACATCCCAATAGGAAAGTTACCACAACTGATTGAAGATTTAGATTTGGAAAAATCGGATGAAATAATTGTGATCTGTCAGCGAGGTATAAGAAGTACAACAGCTCAAAAAATCCTTGAAACTGCTGGTTTTACCAATATTCGAAACTTACAGGGAGGAATTCAGGCTTATAGAAGAATAAATAATTAATCAAATAGTTAAAGAACATTAACCCATTAAAACATGACTAATAAAAAGTCAAAAAAACTAAGTATTACCTCTAAGATATTCTTCTCACTTGCATTAATTATTGTAATTGCATCAGGAGTTATAGGATTTAACTATTATCGCAAATATTTTAGCCCGAACGTTACAGAAAACCAGGAATATCTGTACATACGCACTGGTTCGAACATGGATGATGTACTCAATACCATCAAAGAAGGAAAGATTGTAAAAAATATCAGCACTTTCCATCGGGCCGCTTTGAGTATGGATTATCCGAAACGGGTTAAACCGGGCAGATATAAACTGGAAAAAGGGATGAGTAACCGGCGCTTAATTAATATGTTGAAAGCCGGAAACCAGGAACCCGTAAAATTGCGTTTCCAAAATCTTCGCCTTAAAAATGATTTTGCAAAATACATTGGCGAACAACTCGAAACCGACTCTGTTGCTTTATTAAAACTGCTTGATTCTTCGGGCTATATTAGTAAATACGGGTTTAATAAGGATAACATCTATACCATGTTCATTCCAAACTCTTATGAAATGTATTGGAATACTTCGGCAGAAGAATTTTTTAAACGGATGAATGGAGAATACCAAAAATTCTGGAACTCAGAAAGAAAAGCAAAAGCAAAACAAGTCGAATTATCTCCTATTCAGGTTAGCATTCTGGCCGCTATTGTTGATGCCGAGGCCCTGCACAACGATGAAATGCCATTCATTGCCGGCCTTTATTTAAACCGTTATCATCAAGGGATACGCTTGCAGGCTGACCCGACAGTAATTTTTGCTAATAATGATTTTACTATTAGACGTGTATTAAATAAACATTTAACTATTAATTCACCTTATAATACCTACGTAATAAACGGTTTACCTCCGGGGCCAATTATGATGCCAAGCATCAGCGCTATTGACGCGGTGTTGAACTATAAAAAACACAACTATATTTACATGTGTGCCAAAGAAGACTTTTCCGGATATCATAATTTTGCTGTTACCACAGCAGAACACCAGCAAAATGCACGAAAATTTCAGCAAGCCTTAAACCGAATGAACATTAAAAGGTAATGTATACACACGAAACTAAAATACGGGTAAGATATGGTGAGACAGATCAAATGGGTTACATGTACTATGGCAATTACGCCGAGTTATATGAGGTGGGGCGTGTAGAAATGCTTCGAAGTTTGGGGATGACCTATCGATCCATGGAAGAATCGGGTGTGATAATGCCCGTTTTAGAAATGTACTGTAAATACCATAAACCAGCTCTATATGATGAAGAAATACGAGTTAAAGTAATACTTGATAAAAAACCGGGTGTAAAAATGCATTTGAAGTATGAATTTTTTGATGAGCAAGGAACACTAATACATGAGGGGGAAACTACATTGGCCTTTATAGACAGTAAGCGTAACCGGCCCTGCCTCCCTCCTGCCGAGTTTCAAAACAAACTAAAAAAGTATTTTGAGTAACGATGCTATGGCTGCATAAAATTCTTCTAAAGTTAAAGCCTTATCACTTATTTATCGAGTGGACTAAGATTGTAATACTCCCCGGATTCAGCCCGCTTCCCCTTTATACCATCGCTACCTTTTTTTTTCAGGAAATAGCCAAAGATTCGTTGGTTAACAAGGCATCATCTCTTTCATACAATTTCCTCCTGGCCATTTTTCCGGCTATTATTTTTCTTTTTACGCTTATTCCTTATATACCGATTGAGAACTTTCAGAATCAGTTAATGTCTCTAATTATACTCATTCTACCCCAAAATGCTTATTTGGCAGTAGAATCTACTTTAGAAGATATTGTAAAAAACCAAAATGGCGGGTTATTATCTTTCGGTTTTTTCGCGGCACTATTCTTTTCTACCAACGGCGTTCATCATCTTATGCAGGCATTCAATAAATCATCTTTACAAATTGAATCCAGGAGCTGGTTAAAACAGCGCCTTAGAGCTTTAACATTAACTATTTTTATTGCTTTCGCATTAATATTTGGACTTGCTATTATGACTGTGGGAGAATATATCATCTCCTTCCTAAGATCTGAAATTCAATTTAAAGATGCTTTTTGGCTTCACCTGATAGACCTTGTACGCTGGATAATTTTAATCGCTACTTATTTCATTACCATTTCTACTTTATACCGTTATGGGCCTGCTCATCCTAAAAAATGGAAACTGTTTAGTCCGGGCTCTTGGCTGGCTACTATTCTCGCTATTTTGACATTTTGGGGATTCGCGTTTTACATCAATAACTTCGGAAGCTATAACAAACTTTATGGCTCTATCGGTACATTAATAGTCATCATGATCTGGCTATATCTAAACTCTTTTATAATCTTATTAGGATTTGAACTCAATGCAAGTGTGGATCTTTCCAAACGAAGTATTCGAATTATCAAGCCGGCTTTTAACCTTTTTAAAAACGAGCCAGTAGAAGAGAAACTGCTAAAAAAGAAGGGATAATATATTTCATCATCTCATTTTAAGCCACTTAACCTACAAATCGAAATTTTCATCCACAGTATTTGCAGATTAAAGTCAAGTTTGTACTTTTGCCCCCGGAGAGATGGCAGAGTGGTCGATTGCGGCGGTCTTGAAAACCGTTGACTGTCAAAGGTCCGGGGGTTCGAATCCCTCTCTCTCCGCAAAATTCTTATTACACTCATTACTGTAAAATAATACCCATGTATTGACACCAGGATGCATGGGGTTATCAAAAAATACCTTTTATTTATAAGTATATGGTTCCTATGGTTTTTGTACTTAAACTAAAAATCAGATGAGAAACATGTTGTTTTTTATAGTTGCCATTTGCATAATAATGGTACAAGAAGCAAAAGCGCAAATAAATCCTTTAGAAAAAGACCCTTGGTCAAAAAATCAATTAATTGAACCGGCAACTTTAGCGTCAATAATTAATAATCCAAACGCCCAAAAGCCTTTAATTTTTAATATTGGTGTGGCAGAAGACATTAAAGGAGCTAAAAACATGGATGCTGCCAGCAAAAAGGAAAACCTGGCAAGCTTTAAAAAAACACTTTCAAAAGTACCAAAAAATACTGCTATCGTAATTTATTGTGGTTGTTGCCCCTTTAATAAATGTCCCAATATCCGGCCAGCTTTTAAACTTTTATTAGAAATGAGATTTACTCATGCCTCACTGTTAAACTTGCCTTTAAATTTAAAAACCGATTGGATTGATAAAGGCTTTCCATTAACTAAATAGAGAATTAAAGTGGTATCATAGCCGGTAGCAACTAGTAATATTATTTTACTTTTATGAAAAAAGATTGTTTTGTGCATCTTTAACTCAAATCTTTCACTCATTACTCATGAACAATACTCGTATTTTTTTAACGTTTTCTCTCATTTTATACTTCTATTCGCATATTTGGGCGCAAAATAAAACCGATTATACCCAAGCTTGGAAAAAGGTAGACAGCCTCAACCAGGCAAGTCTGCCAAAATCCGCACTGGCAGAAATACAAAAAATTTATCTGCAGGCTAAAAAAGAAAACAATGAAGGGCAACTAACCAAAGCGCTCATCTGCCAAACAAATCTCACCAACACTATAGATGAAGATGGTACAGTGGAGAACATTCACTTTTTAGAGAAAGAAATACCCAATATTCCACAACCTGCCCGATCCTTGGCATTTACACTATTAGCCACCAAATACTGGCAGTTCTTTCAACAGCAACGTTGGTATATTTATAAAAGAACCCATACAGAAG
>JANWIB010000149.1 GCA_025450155.1 Sphingobacteriaceae bacterium | reverse complement strand
GTAGGGATGGAATCTACTGTTCTTCCAATTCTTGTTTTAGCCTCTGGGAGATATGGTTCGTATCATTTTGCCGGTCTGTACGGAGTAGCCATTGCCGCTGCCGGTATGATGGCCACTACGGCTATGCAATTGGCTATTGATGCCTTTGGACCTATTGCAGATAATGCGGGCGGGATCGCGGAAATGAGCCAGTTGCCCGAAGAAGTTCGTCATCGCACAGACAATCTGGATGCCGTTGGGAATACCACTGCGGCTACAGGAAAAGGTTTTGCCATTGCTTCGGCTGCTTTAACTTCTTTAGCGCTCTTTGCAGCTTTTGTGGGCATTGCCGGAATTGATCGGATTGACATTTATAAAGCCAATGTACTTGCAGGCCTCTTCGTTGGGGGGATGATTCCTTACATTTTCTCCTCATTAGCGATAGCTGCAGTAGGCCGTGCTGCTATGGACATGGTTCAGGAAGTTCGTCGCCAGTTTCGGGAAATTCCGGGAATTATGGAATATAAAGCGAAGCCCGAATATGAAAAATGCGTAGCTATTTCTACAAAGGCTTCCATCCGCGAAATGATGCTCCCTGGAGCAATTGCACTCACTGTTCCTCTTATCGTAGGTTTTTCTTTCGGCCCGGAGGTTTTAGGAGGATTACTAGCCGGAGTAACCGTATCAGGTGTTTTGATGGGAATGTTCCAATCTAATGCAGGGGGTGCTTGGGATAACGCGAAAAAATCGTTCGA
This sequence comes from Sphingobacteriaceae bacterium, assembly GCA_025450155.1. GTDB lineage: Bacteria > Bacteroidota > Bacteroidia > Sphingobacteriales > Sphingobacteriaceae > JANWIB01. The sequence continues at coordinate 11,616 of JANWIB010000149.1, read as the reverse complement.
AAAAGGAGTAGAAATTGACGGTGAAATGCATTATAAAAAATCAGAACCGCATAAAGCGTCGGTTACAGGCGATACCGTTGGGGATCCATTTAAAGATACCTCGGGGCCTTCCATGAATATCCTAATTAAATTGATGTCAATCGTTTCATTGATTATTGCTCCTCACATTTCCGAACGTCAAGTTGAAACAAGCATGAAATCGGAGATAAAAAAGGAAATACGTATTGAAATAATAAACGCAATGAATTCAGTTAATAAAGTAAAATAAATTAATTACGTTTGAGGTTAAACTTCAATTACAAACACATAAAACATCTTAACTAAACTTTATGTTTCAAAGAAAATCAATTGAACAATTATTGCTGGAAGCTGGCGCAAGCGGAGAAGGCAATTTAAAACGTTCATTAACAAGTTTTAACTTAGTTGCCTTAGGTATTGGAGCTATTATAGGCGCCGGGCTTTTCTCTCTTACCGGAATTGCGGCTGCCGAAAATGCAGGCCCCGCAGTAACTATTTCTTTCGTACTCGCTTCTGTTGCTTGCGCATTCGCGGGCTTATGCTACGCAGAATTTGCCTCCATGATACCCGTAGCAGGTAGCGCTTACACATATTCTTATGCTACCATGGGCGAGTTTATGGCTTGGGTAATTGGCTGGGATTTGGTGCTTGAATATGCACTTGGTGCTGCCACCGTTTCCGTAAGCTGGTCTAGATATTTACTGGAGTTTTTAAACAAATACGGCATCCATCTCCCCCATGAACTTGTAGTTTCTCCATGGGAAACTGTAAAATTGGGTGATGGAACCCTCATTAATGGTGGAATAATAAATTTACCGGCTATTTTTATTGTTTGCGTACTTTCTTTGTTGCTTATCCGTGGCACACATGAATCCGCGACTATGAATAACTTTCTGGTAATTCTTAAAGTGGCTGTAGTATTAATGTTCATCACTTTAGGATGGAGCCATATCAATCCGGCAAACTATGATCCTTACATCCCGGCAAATACCGGAGTTTTTGAGCATTTTGGATGGACAGGTATTTCAACAGGAGCCGCCGTTGTATTCTTTGCCTTCATTGGTTTTGATGCGGTATCAACAGCAGCCCAAGAGGCTAAAAACCCACAAAAAGGAATGCCAATTGGCATCCTCGGCTCGCTAATCGTTTGTACTATTCTTTACGTTCTATTCGCACACGTGATGACAGGCTTAGTAAACTACAAAGATTTTGCCGGCGATGCCAAACCTGCTGCTACTGCATTTGCAAAAACAGGGTATACATTTTTACAAGATGCGCTAATCATTGCAATCCTTGCAGGTTATACTTCCGTTATCCTGGTAATGTTAATGGGGCAGTCCCGCGTGTTTTACAGCATGGCTAAAGATGGTTTATTGCCAAAATTCTTCAGTTCAATCCACAAAAAATTCCACACCCCTTGGAAAACAAACTTGTTTTTTTTAGTTTTTGTGAGCTTATTTGCAGGCCTCGTTCCCGTATCCGACTTGGGACACATGGTAAGTATCGGTACCTTATTTGCCTTTGTACTCGTATGCATCGGTGTAATGGTTATGCGAAAAACGTTACCACATGCTGTTCGCCCATTCAGAACTCCCTGGGTACCATTTGTACCTGTCATGGGTATTTTAGTTTGTGTTTATCTGATGTACTCCCTACCAAGCCAAAGCTGGATCCGCTTATTTGTTTGGATGGCTTTGGGGGTAATTATATACTTCGCATACGGGCGCAAACACAGCAAAATTAAAGCTGTTGTTAACGAAAAAATTATAGACTAATTAAATCGTACTACCATAAAAAGGTTCCGAAACATTCGGAACCTTTTTTGTTTATAAGTCAAATTAGTTATTCCGCTATATTTGGCAAAATCAAATCACATCATCCATGATTAGATATCTTCGCTTTGACCATAAGCAAATCATTTCTGTAACAATGGTCCTTTTTGCGATCATTGATATTTTGGGTGCTATCCCTGTTGTTATTTCTTTACGCAAAAAAGCAGGACATATACAGTCTGAAAAAGCCAGCTTGGTAGCAACTATACTAATGATTCTCTTTCTCTTCCTTGGAGATCAACTATTAGATCTTATCGATCTGGATGTTCAATCTTTTGCTATCGCTGGTTCTTTTGTCATCTTTTTTATCGCTATGGAAATGATTCTCGGGGTTAATTTTTTCAAAGAAGAAATTCCAGAAAGTATTTCTATCGTTCCTTTGGCATTCCCCCTAATTGCCGGTGCAGGAACTATGACTACCCTATTATCTTTAAAAAGCGAATATGCCACCCAAAATATTGTGGTAGGCATTCTGTTAAACATGCTATTTGTGTATATCGTATTAAAAAACACAGCCCGACTGGAAAGTCTATTAGGAAAATCAGGTTTAAACATATTGCGTAAAGCTTTTGGAATTATTCTTTTAGCTATTGCGATTAAGCTATTTAGAAATAATACAGGATTATAATTTGAGGAAATATTTAGTAAAATTATTTGATTAATCTCGCCACAAATAGCGTATCTGCTTTTGTAGTGTAGCCTTTTAGAAGTTCTTTTTTTTCGGGCTTCAGTCCCAATTCGTCCATCAAAAAGTTTACATTCTGCTCATTCTCTTCTTTAAACACAGAGCAAGTAATGTAAATCAATGGTTTACCTGGTTTCAGGTATTTGACTACATTGGCAGCAATTGTTCGCTGTAGCTTCTGAAATTGTAATATCTTATGCTCATGAAACTGGTTAATCATTTCAGGTGTCCGCCCCCATGTTCCAGACCCACTACATGGCGCATCTAAAATTATACCGTCAAATTCATAATGATGCAAATATGGTTGTGGGTTCTGGGTAAGATCTACTATTTTCTTCTGATATTTTTTCAGTCCGGCTAGAGCAAAACGTTCATCCAAATTTTCTAAAACGCTTTCGCGTACGTCAGAAACTACCAATTTAATATCCGGTTGTTGATGAAACAGCAATAGTGATTTTCCACCAGATGCAGCGCAGGCATCCCACCAATACTCATATTTAGAGGGCTGAAAAAAATTGCCGGTTCTTTGCGAAGAAAGGTCTTGGATTTCAAAGGGCTTTTCATTCGCGAATAGTTGATCGAGCTTCGTTCCATTAGGTAACCGTAAACAAAAATCGTTTTCTTGTTCAAATGATATTCCTTCTTCTGCCAATTTTGCTTTTACCAATTTTTCTTTACCAGGATGCAGGCGAATAAACAAATCGGGTTGTAAAAAAAAAGATTTCAGAAATTGCTGTTTATCTACCCCATCAGATAGATGCTGATGAGATGGGAATACGTCTTCCAAATTAAACCCAGGCACCTGCAGCCCTAACCAAGCAAGTTTTTCATCCAGAGAAAGCGCTAACCTTTCCGCAAAATCAGGTTTAAAATGCGACAAAAAAGAATTAGCTGAATTACTACATAAAAACTCTGCTAAAAACAAGCGTTCTTCTACCGCAAGATTAAAAGATACATTTCCTAAACGAAAATAATTATAGATAAATCGACTGGCAGTCCGGCGATCGTTTGCCCCCATTTGCCGGTTTTCACGAAAAAATCCAGGGAGGAATTTGGCCAAAGGCATATCATCCTGGTAAGCATTCAGAATACGCAAGAAGGTTTTTAATTGCGCCTCCAATCTGGCGAATTTTAAATTCCGTATTTCCAATTTTTCGACTGTATTTCTACCCGAAGGGTAACATTAAAATCGTAATTCGTAAATCCATTCCACTACTCCCATTCTATTGTTGCCGGTGGTTTGGAACTGATGTCATAAACTACCCGGTTAATTCCTTTAACATTATTGATGATTTCGTTAGAAATCTTAGCCAACAATTCATAAGGCAAATGGCTCCAATCGGCCGTCATGCCATCTACAGAACCAACTGCTCTTAAGCAAATCACATTTTCGTAAGTACGTTCATCGCCCATCACGCCTACTGATTGCACGGGCAGATAGATTGCTCCAGCCTGCCACACCTTATCGTACCAGCCTGATGACTTTAAATGATTCATATAAATGGCATCCGCTTCCTGAAGAATAGTCACTTTTTCAGGAGTTATTTCTCCCAAGATGCGGATGGCTAAACCCGGACCAGGAAAAGGATGTCTGCCTAAAATGACAGGGCCTATTTCTAACGCTTTACCCACTCTGCGGACTTCATCTTTAAAAAGTGTATTCAATGGTTCCACTACTTTTAACTTCATAAAATCCGGCAATCCGCCAACATTATGGTGCGATTTTATAGTAGCAGAAGGCCCTTTTACCGATACCGATTCGATTACATCTGGATAAATGGTACCCTGGCCCAGCCACTTCACATCCTGAACCTCGTGTGCAGCATCATCAAATACTTCGATAAACACTCGCCCGATAGCTTTTCTTTTCTGTTCCGGGTCTTTTATACCAGCCAACTGGCTTAGAAAACGATCTTTTGCATTAACTCCCCGAACATTGAGTCCCATATGTTTATAGGAATCGAGTACTTGCTCAAATTCATTTTTCCTTAGCAAACCATTATCAACAAATATGCAATGCAGGTTTTTTCCAATTGCCTGATGCAATAAAACTGCCGCTACAGAAGAATCAACTCCACCCGATAAGCCCAAAACTACCTTATCATTTCCAATTTTTTCGCGAAGCGAAGCAATGGTGGTTTCGATAAAAGAATCAGGAGTCCAATTTTGCCTGCATCCGCAAATATCCACTAAAAAGTTCTCCAACAATTGTTTGCCATCTGTACTATGTGTTACTTCCGGGTGAAACTGTATTCCATATGTTTTAGAACCCTTAATTTGATAGGCAGCAACTTTTACGTTATCTGTACTGGCTATTACCTCAAATTCATCCGGAATTTCAGCAATGGTATCTCCGTGAGACATCCAAACCTGTGAGTGTGGAGGAATTTCCTTTAACAACGGGCTATTTTCCTGAATGTATTGAAGATTGGCCCGCCCGTATTCGCGAGTAGTGGATGGAATTACCTCGCCCCCGGAATGCTGTGCCATATATTGCGCTCCATAACATACTCCCAATACAGGAAGATGAAATTGACGAAAATCTATTTGTGGAGCATCTTTCTGGCGAACAGAATAGGGACTTCCGGAAAAAATAATTCCTTTGACTGCTGGGTCAACTTCAGGAAAATGATTATAAGGATGAATTTCGCAGTAAACATTTAGCTCTCTAACCCTGCGGGCAATTAATTGGGTGTATTGCGATCCGAAGTCAAGGATGAGGATTTTCTCTTGCATGGGCAAAGATAAGAAAGCCTGAAGAAAGACTTCGTATTTCTAATATTATTTACAAAATGTTTCATAAATGAGATAGTAACAAAACTAAAACTACATCGTATAGAATGATAAATAAAGATTAATAGTTAAAACCGCTACAAAAATTTAAATGATTACGAAATTTATTAAAGTACTGACCACCGATGGTATCATGACTTTAAATAAGATGAACATTGTTTCTATAGATCCAATTACTGAGGGTACACGTATTGTAATGATTCCGTTGCCCTATTCGGAAGATCCTGTAACTGTTGAATCTACAGATAATTACGAACAAGTACTTGAATTATATTTTTCAGGTTAAGATTTTTTCAGGAAGCAAATCTGAGATAGTGATATAACATCCAACTATTTTTATCCGTAATGGGATATAGTTTGATAAGTATTCATCTTATTAAAGGTTTAGGTTTATAAAAGAGCGGCAATGCCGCTCTTTTATTTTTATAGATTTTTTAAAGCCTCATGGGGAGGATTGTTCTTTAGAGAATTAATTGACTTAAAAGCTCGAAATCTCTTTTATGAGAAATTTTAGAAAACCAATACTCAATTTAAAAAAATTGCCTACTTGGGATAATTTAGCTTCGCCTCTCATGTTCACTATACGAAGTAATTATTTGGAACGATACAATGGGGTTGCAAAATTCTAATAAAAATTCCCATTCTTATTTCATCTATCTTTAAAGGGGGAATTATAAGGCTTATCCTTACTGAGCCACTGATAAAGTTTTTCTACATCAGGCATTTTAAACAACTCTGTTCCAGGATTCATAGTAGCAGCAGTGCCACAGGCAACACCCATTCTGGCTGCGTTCTGTACGCTCAGTCCACTAACAAGCGCATGTATTATTCCGGCAACCATACTATCGCCGGCACCTACCGTACTTAATTTCCTCACTGCCGGAGCTGGAATATGTTCTGTAATATCTTTTGTTATTACGCAAGCTCCCTTAGGCCCCATAGAAACAATAATAATTTCGCATTTACCTTTACGTATCAGCTCTTTGGCGGCATCTTCCACAGATTCGTTATCCAAGGTTTCTACCCCAACCAACTTGCTAAGCTCTCCTAAGTTCGGCTTCAATAAATACACTCCTTTATCTACAGCCTGCCGTAAAGCTTCGCCAGATGTATCCACAATTAGTTTTACTCCTGTTCTTTTTGAACTATCAGTAATGGTAGTTAAAAAATCAGCATGTATTCCCGGAGGATAGCTGCCACTCATCACAAGCCATTTTGGAGAGAGACTTTGAATAATAGAAGCAAGCTGTTGTTGTTCTTCCAGATAAATTTCTTTGCCGGGCATTCCAAAACGGTATTGCTGATTACTGGAAGTATCTACTACAATAAAATTTTCGCGTGTCTCATTTTTAATTTCAACCGCTTTTTGATGAATTTTTTCTTTTTCTAAAAGCTCTTGTAATAATTGCCCGGTACACCCTCCTGAAGGAAAGACGGCAATTGAATCGGTTCCTAGTCTTTTTAAAGCTCGTGAAACATTTATTCCCCCTCCCCCTGGCTCGTATTTTGGTTCTACACACTTTAACTTCTGCTCGGCAACTAGTTTTTCAACCTGAGTACTTTTATCTACCGCAGGACTTAATGTAACTGTTACTATCTTTTCCATTTAATTATGCAACCGTTATTTCGGAAGCCAGATAAACATCCTGAACTGTATTCAGTAATTTTACGCCTTCTTCAAAAGGACGCTGAAAAGCTCTGCGGCCCAGAATCAATCCTGTTCCACCAGCACGTTTATTAATCACCGCTGTTTTTACAGCATCCGAAAGGTCTGATTCTCCTTTAGACTCTCCTCCGGAATTAATTAACCCTGCCCTTCCCATATAACAATTGGCTACTTGATACCGGCAAAGGTCAATCGGGTGATCGGAAGTCAAATCCGAATACATTTTAGGATGACTTTTAGCAAAGTTAATAGTGGTGAATCCGCCATTATTTTCGGGAAGTTTTTGTTTAATGATATCAGCTTGTATGGTAACCCCCAGATGGTTTGCCTGACCAGTAACATCGGCCGCTACTTCATAATTCACGCCATCTTTCTTAAAAGCATTATTACGGGTATAGCACCATAAAATACAGGCCATACCTAGTTCGTGAGCTCGTTCAAAGGCTTGGGACACCTCAATAATCTGTCTGGCTGAATTTTCTGAACCAAAATAAATAGTTGCTCCAACCGCCACCGCCCCTAAATTCCAAGCCTCTTCAACAGAACCAAACATGATTTGATCATATTTAGTGGGATAAGTAAGTAATTCGTTATGGTTTACTTTTACAATAAATGGGATTTTATGAGCGTACTTTCTTGACATCATGGCTAAATTGCCAAAGGTTGTGGCAACGGCGTTGCACCCACCTTCTATCGCTAAACGGATAATATTTTCCGGGTCGAAATACATGGGATTGGGTGCAAAAGAGGCTCCTGCTGTATGTTCTATTCCCTGATCTACTGGGAGGATGGAGAGATAACCTGTTCCTGATAATCTGCCATGATGAAATAAGACAGAAAGACTTCTTAGAACTTGTGAATTACGGTTAGTGAAAGCAAAATTGGTATCAATAAAATCAGGGGATGGCAGATGCAGAAGTTTTTTTGAAATCGTTTTGCTTTGATGATGGAGTAGTGTTTCAGCATCCTTTCCCAACAACTGTGTAATTTTTTGATAGCTCATAATGAATTAAGGATTGTGTGTGAAAATAATATCACACTTATAACAAAAAATGAGAATTATTGTTGGAATTCGGAATTTACTGGTAAAAATCGGCAGGAATATTAATTTAACCTTTAAAAGCCACTTATACCTATTCTATTTACTTTTTGTAAAGGCAAGTTTAAGCCCCAGTAATATGAAAATCAGACCTGTAAATTTATCCAACCACTTCCTCAGAGAGTAATTGCTTCTAATTTTACTACTTAATGCAGATGAAAATGTTGCTAATATTAAATTCCAAACTGTTCCGGTAAAGTTGAATGTAAAACCAAGAAAAAGAAAAGAAAGTGAATGATTACTACAGCCTTTCTGGACAAACTGCGGTAAAAATGCAATAAAGAATAATGCAACCTTGGGGTTCATTATATTAGTGATTACGCCCGAAATAAATATTTTCTTAGAATCTGGCTTTTCTTCCATCTGTGATATTTCGAATGCGGACTTGTCTTTGTTCAACAGCATTTTCAAACCGAGATAAAATAAATAGCCTGCTCCTAAATATTTAATTATATCAAATGCAAGTTGAGATTTTGAAATAATTACAGATAAACCAAAAGCAGCCAAAAAAACATGAAAAAAACAACCAATAGCAATTCCTAATGCGGAATAAACACCTGCTTTTCTACCTTGCGATAAACTTCTTCCCAAAATATACATCGTATCAGCCCCAGGAGTCAGATTCAGCAAAACACCTGCAATAATAAAGGCAGAAAAATTTTCAATTCCAAACATGTTCTATATAATTTTTTTATTTGCCGGGCCCCAATGTGCTATTAAATTCATTCATCGCTTCGTCCATGAGTTTTTTATCTCCCAAATAAGTCCATTTAATACCTTTTATAGGTTTAAGGGAATCGTTCACTTCTTTCAAGGTAACTTTTGCAACTTTACCGGGCATTTCTTCCACCATTTTCCAGGTACTTACTATTTCAGCATTTCCTAAACTGGCGGCTATAGCACTGGTGCTCTCTTCTTTCATGTAATTACTAGTAATAAAACCACTCTTTGCATCCCGCAATTCATTTTCAGTAAATCCTTCTTTTTTTACTTTTTTCAATTCATCTGTCATTACCTGTACTGCTGCTTTAGGATTGGTAGTACTTACGTAGACCATGCCAAAAGGCATTTTTCTGTTGGTTGAATAAGCCGCCGGAGCATAAGATAAATTTCTTTTTGTCCTAATTTCCTTAAACAACCGCTCACCTAGGGTAGATATAGCTAATTTATACGCAACATAATCGGGGGCATTCATGTTGGGTGCATAAAAAGCACCGGTTATGTAGTTTGTAGCCAGCTTCCGCTCTTCTGAAGCGACATCATTTGAAGCGAAAACCGGAATTTTATAAGAAGCCGGAGTATATATTTTTGAAGGAATAGTGGAAAAGGAAGCTTTAATCTTACTGATCAATTCTTCTTTTGACAGATTACCTACCACCACTATAAACATGCGTTTTTTATTGAATAACTGATTATAATAGTAATTTTTAATATCCTGATCGCGAAGTTGCGACAGGGTCTTTTCTTCACCTAACGGATTAATTGCGTAGGGAGTTCCTATAAATGCATGTTGCACAGAGAGTTGATTGATGCGATCATCCGGGTTGGACTCATTTTGCTTGACGGAGGAAATCACTTTCTCTTTCAATAGGCCGAATTCTTTCCCTTCAAAAACGGGACGAGTAATGGCATCAGCAAAAAGATTCCATCCTTCATTAAAATATTTAGAGATGCAATTCAGGCTGATTGTTCCATAATCGTAGCCGGAAGATCCGCCTATTTCGATACCGAAAGCATCTTGCTCGTCTTTGAAAGCATCTTTGGGATATTTTTTTGTTCCGCATTCTGTGGCGGCAGCGAGCGCCAGGTTTTCTATTCCCGCTTTGTCGGCCGGGTAATTAAATACCCCGCCCCGGTAATACATATTAATATGGATAATATCTTTGGTTGTAGGTTTCCAAATCACCTTTATCCCATCAACATCAAAAGTGGTGGCCATATTTTGTGCAAATGCATTTAACAGTATGAACGAAAAAATTATAACTAATAAAACGCGTTTCATAATTATTGGTCTTTATGAGTTAATCTGCTTTAAAAAATTCTTCGGGTTTTAATTGCCCTTTTACCTTAGGATTGATAAGCAAACCGGCACAATAAGGCTTATCCTTAATGTATGTACGAATATATCGTTGCAGATCGACCCTGTTAATTTTACGGAGATTCTCTAAATACGAACTAAGATAATCTATGGAAGCCACAGCCCACCAAAAAGATACCGTATGCACATAATCTGAGGTGATTTCTTTATCCCGTATCTGGTCAATCTCTAATTTTCTTTTTGCGGTTTCAATTTGCTCATCGGTAATGTAATTGTCGGTATCCATTAAAGAAACCTGTCTTTTCATTTCTGCAAGGCACTCTTTTACCTTCGAGGGATTGGGTACCACAAACAGCGTGATGGGGCCGACATACTTCTGCGTATAATAACTGATATTGGCCTGCAATGCTAAACCCGAATCAACTAATGCTTTGCTTAATTTGGATGAGTTCTGATCCATAATAAAAGAAAATACATCCGCCGCATACGTTGCCTTCGCATCGTTTCGGGTATCAGGGCCCTGCCATTTCATCATAATAAAAGGAACACGCGACAGGTCTGATTCAACAATAAAATAGTCTGTTTTTTGCAGGGGTTTAAATTCAGGTATGGGCCATTTTTGAAAGGGATCAAAACCGGAGGTTTGCCATTCGCCATAAATTTGTTCTACCAGCTTAAATACTTCATCGTGTTTTACGTCACCAGCAATAGATAATAAGGAATTGTTGGGCCAGTAATATTTGTTCTGGATCGCTTTCATTTTAGCCGGAGTAGCGTTACGGATGGTATCATGATTACCAATTACATTTTTCCGGCTGTATAAATCTCCCCATAAATGACGATTCATGGCATCGTATAAAGCAAAATAAGGGCTGGATTCGTTCCGTTGGAATTCGCCATCTACCACAATATTCTCTTTTTTCATTTCTTCTTCATTGAATAAAGGATAACGAATGGCTGAATTCATAAACTTTAACCCTTCGGTTAAATTAAATTTGGGCAGGGTGAAGAAATAATTCACCCGTTCTTCAGATGTTGTTCCATTAAAATTAATTCCCAGTTCATTTACCCGATCTAAGAATTTTTCCTGGCTGGGATAATCTTTATTGGCCTTAAAAAACATGTGTTCATACAAATGGCTTAAGCCATTGTATTCTGGAGATTCAGTATAAGAGCCATTTTTAGTAGTAATTTCTATCGTAGCAAGGGGTACGCTATTGTCTTCAATTATCAATACCTGTAATCCGTTGGGTATAGTCTTTCGAAACATATTGGCCGGAAGACTTTGGGCGAAAGAAACTTCTGCACTAACAATAAAGAAAAGGAAGGGAATTATTAAATGAGCAATTTTTCTTACCATAAAGTTTAAGATTGATGAAGTAAATATATTATAAAAAACAAAGTCTACCTTTTTCTTTACTAAATTTATCACTAAATCATTAATCGGGATTGAATAGTTATATTATTTACACTAACTAGTTGGAT
>JANWIB010000148.1 GCA_025450155.1 Sphingobacteriaceae bacterium | reverse complement strand
TTCCAAAGTCGGATGTTTTGCAGTTCATTACAGAAGATGGAAGTATCATATCAGCACGTCCGTCCGGAACAGAGCCAAAAATAAAATTTTATTGCAGTGTAAAAGGCCCTAAACTGACCAGTAAAGAAGTATACCAACGAGCTGAAGAAGAATTAGATAAAAAAGTGACTTTGAGTATGGCTGATCTGGCAGTTTAGATTATTGCTGCAAACATTTTCTATAATTTAGAAAAAATAACGACCTTTGGTTGTAAGCTCTCAACTATTGAAAATGTTAAATTTTAAAAAAATTATTGCCTCAGTTGCATTGGTATTTATTTTCATCTTTTTGAATAATATTGAAGCTCAGGCTAATTGTAACCCTAGAAGTCCTCAATATGAAGGTGATTGTGTGTGCCTAGGGATCGATTGTCCAATAGATGACTGGATACCTTATTTGATAGTTGGGGTTGCGGCATTTGCAGTATTTCGTCTAAAAACTGTTCCTACAGTTAAATAGAGTCTAGAGGTCAAACCTATCCAAAAGCTTCAATAAGGCAGCAAAATCCTTAGGATAGGGTGCCGTAATCGTAATTTCCGTTTTATCATTCATGTTAAAAGTTACTTCCCTGGCATGTAGCGCAAAACGTTTCATAATCGGAAGTTCTTCCTGGTCTTTGCCCAAACGATAACCCCTTTTAATTTCAGAAAGGAAAACCGGCTTGCCTCCATACATGTCGTCTCCGGCGATAGACGCTTTTTGGGTAGCCAAATGAATCCGTATTTGATGCATCCTGCCGGTAACGGGACGGCATTCTACCAGTGTGTAATGTTTATAATATTTTAAAGAATTAAAAACAGTAAGTGCAGCTTTGCCCTCCTGCTTATTAATAGTAACATTCTTATTCCCAAGATTCAGAATAGGTAAATTAACTTCCATCTCATTAAAACGATGGCTTCCATTAATTAGGGCATGATACACTTTCTTTATTGTTCTGCGCTCAAATTGCATAGAAATATGGCGATAGGCCTCGGGGGTTTTAGCAATAATCAATGCTCCAGATGTTTCCTTATCCAATCGGTGGCATATTTGCGCATCAGGAGAATACTGTTTTGCCAGCCGCAACATATTTATTTCGCCCCCTTCCCGTTCATCTAACGAACTAATAAAGGGTGGTTTATTCACTACAATTAAATCATCATTTTCAAACAGGACTAAATCCTGAAATTTTGGAACCTTCACACGCTAACAATTCAAAGCTGCAAAAGTAAAGAAAATACAAAGAAGGATAATGCTACATTCCGGCTTCAAATTTATACCCCACTCCTTTTACCGTTGTTACATAATTTTCGCCCAGTTTTTCTCTCAACTTACGAATATGAACATCAATGGTACGATTGGTTACTACTACAGAATCTTCCCAAATACTTTTAAGTATCACGTCTCGTGTATAAACCTTACCGGGTTTAGAAGCCAAAAGGTATAATAATTCGAATTCTTTTTTAGCAAGAACAATTTTTTTACCCGCTCTAAATACCAGATAGGCCTCTCTGTCTATCACCAAATCTGATACCTCCAGTTTATTATTAACCACCTCTTCGGTTTGAGAAGTTCTGCGCAAAATGGCATTGATACGGCTAACTAAAGCCCGGGGCTTAATGGGTTTGGCTATATAATCGTCTGCACCAACATTAAAGCCTGCAATTTCAGAATATTCTTCGCTACGGGCGGTTAAAAAAACCAGGAAAGTATGTTTAAACTCAGGCATAGAACGCAGAATCCGGCACGCTTCAATACCATCCATCTTAGGCATCATAATATCTAAGATGATTAAGTCGGGCAGAACTTTTTTAGCTGTAGAAACGCCCTCCTCTCCATTATTTGCCGTAAATACCTGGTAGTTTTCTTTTTTGAGATTATATTCAATCAGCTCTAAAATATCAGGCTCATCGTCTACGATCAGAATTTTTTGTTTAGCGCTCATTCTGTAGTTAAAAATTTATCGCTAATGTATGTCCTTTAGTAAAATGGAATGGTTAAGCTTATATTACTAAATTGTTAAGCACTTAACAATTTAGTGAAATTAACGTAATATTTTACTTAAAAAATTCTCCAGATCAGCTGCATACAGATTTTTTGCTACAATTTTCCCTGCGGGATCCAAAATAAATGAAGCCGGAATACTTTCCACTTTATATAAATTAGATGCCTTGCTATTCCAACGTTGCAAATCAGATATATGTGTCCAATCTAATTTATCATCTTTGATTGCCTTTAACCAGGCCTCTTTTTTATCATCTAATGAGACACTTAGAATAGTGAAATTTTTATTCTTAAAGGAATTATACTGTTTAACCAAATTAGGGCTTTCCTGACGGCAAGGCCCGCACCAGGATGCCCAAAAATCTAATAACACATATTTTCCTTTAAAATCAGATAGTTTGACCATTTTACCCTGGGGAGTTGGAAGCTCAAAATCAGGCGCCAACTGACCAATGGAAACAGTTTTTACAGCCTCCATTCTGCTTACAAAAGCCTGAACGGCTTTGTTTTTAGGAAACTTTGATTTAATGTTTTCTGCATATTTAATCAACTCGGGTTCAAATTTCACCTGATCTATGGTTCCGACAGCATAAAATCCAGCCAGGTTATCTTTGTTCTTCTCTGCAAATTGTAATGCCTCTTCAGAAAAAGCAGTCATATTTTGCTGAAATTTGGGCATTAATATATTGGTGATAGAATCCTTAGCTTTAGGATGTTGCTCCAATAGCCTACTGTATTCATTTTGAATATCCAGATAAACTTTACCGTACTTATTACTTATTTCATTAAAGGTTGCTATTTTCTCTGAATCTTCAGACCCTTTAATCTTATAGGCATTTGTGGGATCGGCTAAATTGATAGATAAATCCAATTCATCTCCATTTTTGGCAATTACAAGAAACGTTTTCTCTCCCACACTTAAGGTATAAAAGTTCGACTCGGATGAGTATCTTTTGAATTTAAACTCACTGTTTTCATTCAAAAATGCCGAATCAATTAATTGATCTGCTTCATAAAGCAGTACCTTCTTTAACTTCCCGGCATTTTCCAATTTTCCTGTTATGGTAAACTCATCGTTATTTTTACAGGAGGATAAGATGGCAATTGCCAATACAATTAATAATGCTATTCTTTTCACTTTAAGGATTCTAATTTTTCTACTACTAATTTATTTGCCGTTTTTGGGTCTATTTTACCCTTAGACAGACGCATGATTTCACCCATAAACAAGCCTAAAACACCTTTTTTACCCGTATGGTACTCTTTTACTTTATCCGGATAGGTGGAAATGGCTTCATTTATGTATTTTCCAAGATCATCATTATTGGTGTCAATCAGCAAATTCATTTGTTGAACCAATGTCATCACATCGATCTTTGGGTTTTGTATTAATGCCGGGAAAACCTGCTGGACAGCAGCGGTATTATTAATCATTCCTTTATCAACTAAAGAAATAACTGTTGCAAGGGTGGCCGTTGGAATAGGAAAATCGCCGATCGTTTTTCCTGTTTCATTCAAATACGATTGAATAGGGCCGATCATCCAATTGGCCGAAGCTTTATAACTGGTTGTATGTTTTACTACTGCTTCAAAATAATCGGCAATTTCTCTCTCGGAGGTTAGAATTGAAGCATCGTATTCAGAAAGCTTATATTGCCCGGTATATCGCTGCATTCTGGATTCTGGTAATTCGGGTAATTCTTTCTTTAATCCTGCTATCCATTCCTTAGTTAAATGCAAAGGCGGAAGATCAGGCTCGGGAAAATAACGATAGTCATAGGCCATTTCTTTAGAGCGCAATGCCAAAGTAACTCCGGTTGCCGAATCAAAGTTTAAGGTATTTTGTTCAACTTTTTCTCCTGCTTCCACTAAACCAACTTGTCGCTGAAATTCAAAATTTATCGCCCGTTGCAAATTGCGAATAGAATTCAAATTTTTCACCTCGCAACGATTTCCAAAAGCTTTTTCACCTTTTAAACGAACAGAAATATTGGCATCGCAACGCAAGCTGCCTTCTTCCATATTTCCATCGCAAATACCTAAGTACTTTACCAATTTTCTGATTTCGGCAAGACAAGCTCCAGCTTCTTCGGCAGATCGAATATCTGGTTCGGAAACTATTTCTATTAACGGTACTCCTGCCCTGTTTAAATCTATTAATGAATACGTATCATCTTTATCATGAAGGCTTTTCCCGGCATCTTCTTCCATATGGATGCGGTTTATTCTGATCTTTCTTTCTGACTTATCTTTGGCAATTAGTTTAATATACCCACCCTGGCAAATAGGCAATTCATCTTGAGTAATTTGATACCCTTTTGGAAGATCGGCATAAAAATAATTTTTACGATCAAACCGATTAACCAGATTGATATTACAATGTGTTGCCAAGCCCATTTTTATGGCAAAAACAACCACTTGCTCGTTAATCTTAGGTAAAGCACCCGGAAGGCCTAAGGAAACCGGGCTGGTATGCTGGTTTGGTTCGGCACCAAAATGTGCAGGATCTGATGAAAAAATTTTGGTGTTTGTAGCTAACTGCGCATGCACTTCTAAACCTATTATCAACTCATATTTATTCAGGATACTTTCTGAACTTGACATATTTGGTGTATCAATCTAAAATTATAGAGGTCAAATATACCGTTTCTTTATCATTTGTACTGAGTTTCTAAGAATTGAAGCTATTATATATTGTAACGTAATCAATCTCTAATCTGAACAGATAATATGATTGGGGTATATTTGAAGGGAATATAATATATGGTATACTGGTGGTTTTCACTAATCGCATTAAATTGCAGCTCATCCAAATATAGTTTTACCTTTCCTATTTGAATAGAATAAGAAATTCCATAACGTGTTCGCGTTTGATTTTTATTAAACCTCCCTTGAATTTCCTGTATTTCTGAAAAAGATGTTTTTTTAATCCGTTTCCATTCAATAGCTAAATATAATCCTAGTAAAACAGAAAAACATACTATGAGCGTAAATGATAAAAATACTTGCTCAAATGTTTTTGCAGACACTAAAGTGTAAATTAGAAAAATGACTGCACTAATACCCGCAGAAACATATAGCGCATTTTTTCTTGATTTAGTATATTCAACCAATCTTTCCTTCTGTCTAACCGTAATAATTTTATTCTCATTAGATAATAAATCTTGCTCTGTAAAATTAAAAGCGGTCATTAATTCATTCATAAAATATTGAATCATTGTTATTTAATCCGACACCAATGTGCAGAATCTGATGAGACAATTTTTGGTGTTTGTAGCTAACTGCGCACGCACTTCTAAACTCGTATTTATTCAGGATACTTTCCGCAATATTCATTCCTTAACTATGCCAGTTTAATTTAATACATTTGAGTCAAATATA
>JANWIB010000147.1 GCA_025450155.1 Sphingobacteriaceae bacterium | reverse complement strand
GGTTTTATCCTGGCTAAACCCAAAAACAACTACATGCAGCAATACAAAAAGTGCTAAAATTTTCTTCATCATTATTTCTAAAATCAGGGATGCGGTAATCCTATTTTATATTTTTCTGCCAGAAATCTGGTTATTAATGAGGTATCATTAATAAAACGTAAATCACCATATGTTTTAAAATAACTGGTGTCAATTGTTTCATTTTCTTCTTTCGTAATGATCAAAATCGGGCAGCCTTGATTTTCTTCACCAACCAAATCAATAATAACCCGCCTTGGCCTGGGAAAATCAACATACGTAATATCGATATGTTGCCTCAGCTTAGGATAATAGCTCAATATTCCTTCAATGAATGCACTGTACGGGCAATAATAGTGCAGCCCAAGAGTGTCAATTTTACTGTCTATAAAATTTGGTTTAAGTAAGAATAATCTGGCCATAAGTTTAAAACATATCCAATTTTTAGTTCAGGGACCGAAGCTAATAATAAATTAGATTCTTGTCTGTTAATCGTATCAATTATTGCATTGTAGATGAGCGAATTCTCCCCTATCTTCGTACCCTGAATAGCATTAAAAAGAATGAACTATAAATTTAACCACTTATTATTTGCAGGAATATTTCTGTTTTTATCGGCATGCTCTACCAGCAGCAAAATTGCGGCCCTGCGGCCGGAGCCTAATTATGATCAGGCGCCAGTGATCTATGATAAGCAAATCTCCTATATCAATCTTCCGGTTGAGGTGACTGTAATCGATCTTCAAAATCAGACTAATAAATATCTTAACGGATTGCTGTATGAGGATAATTTAATTGAGGGCGATAACCTGATGCTGAAAGCCTGGAAACAAGCCCCCATTAAGGTTTCGGAAAAGAACGGAAAGCTGGAAATTGAACTACCGCTTAAAGTTTGGGCTAAGGTTCGGTATGGCGTTGATAAATTTGGTCTTTCTGTCTACGACACCCGCGAAGTTAATCTGAACGGGATAGTTAAATTAAGTACTCTTGCCAATTTAAATAATTGGAAACTCTATACGAATACACAAATTTTGGGTGTGGAATGGGTAGAAAGTCCGTCTGTTTCGGTTGGTGGAAAGAACATTCCCGTAACCTATCTAATCAATCCGGCTTTATCCTATTTTAAAACCAAAATAGCCAAAACCATGGACGATGCTATTGCGCAATCGCTGGATATTCGCCCCTATGTGATGACTGCATTAGAGCAGGTAAGCAAGCCGATAGAAGTAAATAAGGAATATCAAACCTGGTTCGCTATTCAGCCTATAGAGCTTTATTCAACAAAGACGGTCGTAGCAAATAAAAAAATTACTGCCAATCTGGGTATGAAAGCTTACCTGGAAACGTCTGTAGGAAGAAAACCTACATTGGTATTTGATAAAAATAAAATACAGCTAAAGGCATTGGAAAAGATGCCAGTAGAATTTAATGCCAATGTTGCCGGGTTTACCACTTATACCAACGCAGCGGCGCTGGTACAGAAAAACTTTGGGGGACAGAAATTTGAATCGGGAACGCGATCTGTTACTGTAAATAAGGTTGATTTATGGGGAAAGGATAGCAAAATAATAGTAGACCTGGGTTTGAGCGGCTCGGTTAATGGCGAAGTTTACCTTTCGGGCGTGCCGATGTATGATCCGGTTAAAAAAGAAATCTATTTGGATCAGCTGGATTTTGTGCTCGATTCTAAAAATAAATTGCTGAAAGTAGCCGATTGGCTGGCTCACGGAACTATTGTTAAGAAAATTGCCGAAAGCTGCCGTTTCTCTATAGCCGAACAGCTGAATGCAGGTACCAAATCAATGGCTACTTATTTAACCAATTATGAACCGGTAAAAGGAGTTAAGATAAATGGTGCACTAACAGATTTAGCCCCGAATAAAATCTTTTTAACGCCGGGTGCTATGATTGCTATGATTGTAGCCAAAGGAAAAATAAGCATAGCGATTGATGGAATGCAATAATTATTAGTTGTCATTCCTCACTCCGTTCGATAGGAGAGTTTTTATGCTATTTCTTAATCGCAAACGGCATATAAAGTCCAAAAGAAATATTCCTCCCCTGGTTTAATATTCCTTCATATTTTAAACGGCTTAAATGATCCGTATAGGCTTTATCAAAAACATTATTTGCCGAAATAGTTATTCGAACAGGCTGTCTGCTTATTTTGAATTCGACTCCTGCGCCAATAGCTACTAATGTATACGCCGAGTTAGCCGTTTCAAAAATATCAATTCGATTTTGCCTGAACACATTGTCCAGCTCAATAGAGAAAAAAGAATGATTGACATGCTTCGAAGAAAATTTTGGCTCTAAACGTAACTCATTTCTCAATCTGGCAGCAGGGATAAAGGGAAGCGCTGTATTGGTTGCCCGGTTTTGCCCATGCGTATACGAAAAACTGTTATCAAAATGAATGAGTTCTACCGGATGAAACGTGAGACTGGCTTCAACTCCATATAAATTGGCATTATTTTGAACGTACCTAAAAACCGGAAGATTTTCACCTTCGGCTAAAATGGTTTCCGCGTTAAGCTGCCGATAATAGATGTAATGATCAATATAATTATTAAAAAGACTGAGGCCTACATGCAGCTTATTGGTGTCGTATTCCAAAGCAATATCGCCATAATAGCTCCTTTCTGGTTTTAGGGTAACATTACCAATTTCATATCGAAAAGTTCCCTCATGAATGCCTTCCGAGCTTAATTCGGCAATATTAGGAGACCGGAAGGCCGTTCCGGCATTTGCTTTAATACTAAATTGGTCGGTAAACTCATGTGTAAACCCAATGGCCCCACTCAGATTAGAAAAAGCGTTGGTAAAATTAGAAAACTTAGGGTTCCCACTTTCTTCCATTTGATTTGCAGAAATGCTGCGATAATCAAACCGTGTTCCGAAATTTAGCGTCGTATTGGCCCAATTCTTTTTTAAGTAAACAAAAGCGCCGAAGTCTGCAGCGTTATAATCCGGGATAAGTTTTTCATCCGCTTTATTCACATTATCCTGAAAAGAACCGGAAAAACCAATGACAGGCTCCCATCCATTTTTATCAGAAAAGTAATAGTTTAAATCGTAGCTATACGTTTTTAAATCGAAGAACAAAGAGGGCTCTGAGCGACTTTCTTCCAATTCTCTACGTTGATTATCCTGGTAAGCGAAAGTAGAATGAAGATGTCCTTTATCAAAAATAAAATTACTGCTAAGGGCCACTTTATAATGACGTATATTCTGAAAAGGAAGTAATAATCTTCTATTTTTTAATTGCGATGAAGTAAAAACAGTTCCATCTTCGTTTTCAAACTGTCCATCTGCATTACGCTCAAAATCTGGCAGGCCAATAGTATTCCTAAAACTGGAAACCGTTAAATGGGTGTATCCCCAACTTTTATTCAACCCAACCTGGCCACTTAAATTGGTTTCATTATAACCGCTATTGGCTATTCGCCCTTCGGGCGTATTGTAGGCAAAAGCATTTTTATACGAACCGCGAGCTCGCCAAACAAAACCGTTCTGATTTCCTTCCAGCATTAGCGAATTGCCTGTCTGCCCATTATTTGTAGCATAATTAGTCAGTAATTCCCCCTTTATCTGTCCCTGCCCCGGTGGTAAGGGATCAAGAATATTAATCACACCTCCTAGAGCATCCGATCCATATAACAAACTGGCCGCTCCCCGCAATACTTCAACCCTTCCAGTATTATACTGATCCACTTCAATGCCATGCTCATCGCCCCATTGTTGCCCTTCCTGTTTTGCCCCATCTACTAATGTGACTACACGATTATAACTTAACCCACGAATAACTGGTTTTGATACAGCTGCTCCCGTAGTAACCTGCGCTATCCCGGCAGTTTTTACCAAGGCATCAATCAAATTGGAAGAAGGCCGGTTAATCAGCTCATTTTTACTAACCGAGTTCACATTCGTACTGTTCTTCCGGTTATCAGAACTTAGGGCTGTACCCGTAACCACCACTTCGTGTACTTCAATTACACTGGGTTCCAACGCAAACTCCAGTGAAGTTGTTATGCCTAAGTCGATAGTTTGTGTAATGGTTTTATAACCGATGTAGCGTATTTCGATAATAAACTTCCCCTTGGTCGGAACATTCCTAAAAGCAAACTCCCCATTTTGATTGGTAATCTCAGAAATCCGTAAATCCGGAATGGATACTACAGCTCCAGGCAAAGGAGTTTTAGATGCGGCATCAATAACCCGTCCTGAAAAAACTAAGGCTTTGGAGTAAGCCAATGCACTAAATGATAGCGCTATAAAAAATATAAATACACTTTTGATAGTCATGATTAAGATAATTTTAAACCAATAAATTGATCGAACACCCCTTAAAAGATGTCCTGAATGTTTTAAAATTATCCCACAGGAGGCCCCCGAAGCGAAGTAGCAATTAATTTGATAGTATACCCTATTACTTCGCCTGTAGAAGACAAAGTATTTATAGGCGTAAATTTTTTTGTCTCAGCACCTTCAGGACGAATATATGTTTTGTCGTAATGAACAGCGCAAGCCCAACAAGCGTTGGATTTTTTTGATAAATGAAGTTTATGCTGGCAGGAGCCATTTTTAGTGAATTCTTTACAAACGGTTTCTTCAGCATGATCGTGATAAAAATCCAATGGCACCACTGCTACTGAAAACGTCAGTAACAATATCAGGAGAATTGCCTTTTCGAAAGATTTTTTTACCGCTTGCATTTAAGTCCGTTACAAAGTTAATTAAACATCCTTATTAGAACCCCTTGTAACATTTATTTTAAAATAAGTGCCTGTTTTTGTGTAGATTCTTTAAATTCTAATGGCAATTCACCGGAAGTTCTATCCATTCAATGATTACATTTGCCTTATGACGCCGATTATCAGAAAAAGCAAACCGCAAGATGTGCAGCCCCTCTGGATATTAATGCATGATCTTGCAGTATTTGAGAAGTATATAGATTCCTTTAAAATAACACCGGAGATCGTTCTTGAAAAAGGATTTAAAAAATCTCCTCCCGATTTTTACAGTTTCGTTGCTGAAATAGAAGACGGTAAACTTGCCGGAATGATTGTTTATTATTTTCTACCCTATACGGCTGTTAATAAACCCGCAATCTATATTAAAGAATTATATGTTAATGAAGGCTTTCGAGGAATGAACATTGGAGAAATGCTAATGAGAGCAGTTGCAGAAGAAGCCAGAAAAAATAACTGTTGCACTATAAAATGGACTGTTGCACCTTGGAATAATGATGGTATGCGTTTTTATGAGCGACTTGGAGCTAATCAAAATAACGAATGGATAAACTATGAACTTTCTGAAGAAGCCTTTTCTAAATTATTATAGCATTCAATTATGACCCCTGCCGAAATAAATTCAAAATGGAATTCTCTACAGCAAAAGATAGCTGCCGATTTTGATACCGATAAACCGGATATCAAGGTGCTGTTGTTTTTAATTGGGGTGCAGGAATTAGGTAAAGGGCCACGCAAATTTAGCAAGCGCCAAAAAGAAGAACTGATGCATATTGCCAATTGCCGCCTGTTTAGCGAATTAGGCTTTTATGAATTAGAGGCGCTGGATCAGGATGGCTGGCCCCATTGGAAGCTGGTAAAGCCAATTCCCAACTATACATTACTGGAGCAGGAAATGCTGATGAAATCGCTGATTGTTGATTATTTTGAAAATGTATAATAAACTATCAATCTTATTTTCTGTCTACAATTTATAAATTCGAATATGAAAAAGATCCTCAGCTCGCTCTTAATTTTAACTTCTATTTATGCATTTGCAGCAAAGCCCAAAAACAGTTATGTGCGCATAAAAACCGGTAAAGGCGAATGCATTGTTCGTCTCTATAATGAAACGCCCCTACACCGGGACAACTTTTTGAAACTGGCTAACGAAGGCTTTTATAACGGAACACTTTTTCATCGTGTGATCAGCCAGTTTATGATCCAGGGAGGAGATCCCGATTCTAAAGTAGCGCAACCGGGCCAATTACTGGGGGAAGGGGATTTAGGCTACACCGTAAAGGCTGAATTTAACGACAGCCTATTTCATAAAAAGGGTGTTTTGGCAGCTGCAAGAGACAATAATCCTGAAAAGGCATCCAGCTCGTGCCAGTTTTACCTGGTGCAAGGAAGAGTATTTGCCGATGAAGAATTGAATCGTATGGAACAAACCAAAGGACGTAAAATTCCGGAATGGCAACGGGTAATTTATAAAACGGTGGGCGGAACTCCACATCTTGACCAAAATTATACCGTTTATGGCGAGATTGTAAAGGGTTGGGAAATGGTAGATGCCATTGCTCTAGTTGCTACCGATGCAAATAACCGACCGAAAGAAGATATTAAAATGGAAGTGAGTGTATTAACGAAGCAGGAGGCGAAAAAACTGGAAAAAGAGCTTCTTAAAGATGCTTTTAGAAGCAAGTTGATCATGAAAAAATGAAAATTATTACCTATAACGTCAACGGAATTCGTTCTGCTTTAAATAAAAATTGGTTAACCTGGCTACAGGCTACAGATGCCGACATCGTGTGTTTGCAGGAAATAAAAGCCTCTCCTGATCAATTAACCGAACTACATTTATTGGAACAATTAGGTTACCAGCATTACTGGAACCCTGCGCAAAAGAAGGGTTACAGTGGCACGGCTATACTCACCAAACATACCCCCAAGCACGTAGAATACCAATGTGGTTTTGATGAATATGATTGTGAAGGCCGGATCATCCGTGCAGATTTTGAAGATTTCTCGGTGATGAGCACCTACTTCCCATCCGGCTCAAGCGGAGATTTAAGGCAAGCGTTTAAGTTTAGGTATTTGGATCATTTTCAGGAGTATATTGATCGATTAAAGTTAGATTATCCTAAGCTGATCATCTCCGGCGATTATAATATTTGCCACAAACCTATTGATATTCATAATCCAAAATCTAACGCGAACTCATCGGGCTTTTTACCGGAAGAGCGGGAATGGATGGAAAATTTTGTGAATACAGGTTTTATTGATTCCTTTCGGCATTTTAACCGGGAACCGCACCAGTATACCTGGTGGAGTTTCAGGGCAAATGCCCGCAACAAGAACCTGGGCTGGCGTATTGATTATAATATGGTAAGTAAAGAAATGGAACCTTATTTAAAACGATCAGCTATTTTACCCGAAGCCAAGCATTCGGATCATTGCCCCGTATTGTTGGAATTGAAATTTTAAAATTGCCAGATTTTATTGGGCGTAATACATACATCTAAGGTAATATCAAATTGATTGGCGTCACTAATTTCTTCAATAGGATCAAAAAAAGATAATCCTACCTTCTGTACATCGGGTCGGCACTGGCTTAAAAAGCGGTCGTAAAAGCCCTTTCCGTAGCCCACCCGGTTTCCTCTTTTGTCAAAAACCAATAGGGGTACAAGAATCATATCTAACTGCCCGGATTCAACTAATTCACCATGTTCAGGCTCTGTAATTCCCCAGCTATTGATGGCTAGTGGGGTGTCTTCTTCCCATATAAAATGCGACAAGGAATGATTTTTTAAATCGCTTTTTGAAAGCACTAAGTTTATTTCAGGCTGAGTTTCACGCAACCATTCAATAATTTTCAAACTATCCATTTCGGCTTTACCCACAATGGGATAAAATGCATGCAAATACTTTATACCCGCTAATGAAAGTTTGGCAAAATTTTGGGCAACAGTAGCAGAAGCTTCTCCTATTTGAAAAGAAGAAAGTTCACTACGCTTTTGAGTATATAATTTTCTTAAAGAGGCTTTATCCATAATAAAAGCCACGTTGGCTGTCATTCCGAACGGAGTGAGGAATCTTATTCAACAATGCAGAAATGATGATCGAGATCCTCACTGCGTTCGTAATGAACTGTATTTAAAAGCAACTATTTTTTGATTTTTGAGACAGTCTCTTTATTTATATAATTTATTCTAAGAAGCTACCCTCTTACTTTTCTTCCTTTATCAATTTTACAGTAAAGCTGCTTCCACTATCTGTTTGTAAGTAGAGTGTATATAGTCCTGATTTTAACTGATCTACATTTAATTGCCACGTTTCACCATTCTTACTCAACCATTGGGCAGGCAGGGTTTGGAAACCATCCAGTGTTTGTATCGTTGCTTTTACAGTTTTGGCTTCTTTTAGTTTTTCACCTTTAACAGTTACTACATCGGTAGCCGGGTTTGGATAAATATTTATTGCTGCTTTACTATTAACGATAGTATTTCCCGTTAAATAATCATCGCAGTCTTTATCGGGGCCATCCATCAGCGTAATAGGTTCGCTCTGTAACATTTCCCCGTTGCTGATACGCGTTATACGAACAGCGCTGGACACTTCACTTTCGCAAGGTTGATTGGGTATACTTAACCTGGCACTGTTACCAGTAACCGGTGCGGTATTAAGGCGCACCCATCGGCCATCGTAGTTAAGCATATCTATATTGTAGGTTGCAGTAGCATTGCCTGTCCAGGCAATGGTGTAACTACCATTATCTACCCATATATCTCCTTCTGCAGGGCTGGTTATACTAAGACCATTACTTATGGTAAAGAAAGCATTGCTCTGGTCAGTTATTGTAGAATAGGAATTACCTAAAAAAATTAAACACTGCGAACTATTCATATAACTTGGTATCGTCCATGTAAACTGCTTGGCTTGTGCATCTACAGAAGCACCGCCCAGCATGTCCTGCCAGAGTCTACCACCATCAGTAGATATCAACGGGCGTAATTGGTCTGCAATATAAGTTTGCCAGCTGACAGTATAGGTTCTACCCGCTATCCATTGCTCTCCTCCATTGGGTTGAAGTACCTCTACCCCTTTAATAGTAAAAAAACTGTCACTTTCATCCATTACCGGAGTGCCACTGGAAGTGGCCCCGCTCACGCGTATCTTACCACTTGTTG
>JANWIB010000146.1 GCA_025450155.1 Sphingobacteriaceae bacterium | reverse complement strand
AGACTATGTAATTTATATTGATGGCGCTTCTAAATGCTTTGCCGCTACTGGCGTGCGGATAGGTTGGGGTTTTGGGCCGGAAAAAGTAATTGCCAAAATGCGCATCATTGTTAGCCACATGGGAGCCTGGTCGCCCAAGCCCGAACAGGGAGCAATGGCACAATTTCTTTCGAATAGCCCAGCAGTTGATTCTTTTTTACGCTCATTTAAACAGCAAATTCAAAAAAGCCTGGATACATTGTATAAAGGATTTCAACAACTAAAAGCGGAAGGATTCCGGGTAGATGCCATCGAACCGATGGGCGCTATTTATTTAACTCTGAAGATAGATTATAGTGGCAAAACCACACCAGATGGGCAGGTGCTAAAAACCAGCAATGATATTGTATTATACCTGATAAAAGCAGCCAAAGCCGGTTTTGTACCTTTTTCATCTTTCGCCGCAGGCGATGATGTCAATTGGTTCAGGGCTTCGGTTGGGGGATGTTCTCTAAAAGATATTGAAGAGATGTTGCCGCGGGTGAAAAAAGCGCTATCAGAATTAAAATAAAGAAGAAGTAACCTATCCTTCTCTATTTTTCAACTCATCAATAAATTGTTCTGGATTATCTAAACTCAATAAAACCTGATCTGTTTCTATCGAAGCTCTGTAGAGCCTTTCAATAGTTACCGGTTGTTGAAATTTAAGGAGTAAATTACTGCTGCTTTTCAAAACTGCACCTTTAAACGCATCCGCTTCTATATCATTCTTTACTCTTTCAACAGATAATATATTCTCTTTTTTCGTAACTATTCTCCAACGGATTCCCGTTCTTAATATGAGCTGTTCTTTATAAATAGTGACCGGCCTTTTGATAACGGCAATAAAATCGGCAATAAAAAATAGTAAACTATAAATACTCAGAAATGTCATTATCCAGGCAGCTGTTGTACTCCATTGGTTCAGCGCTAAATGCATGGCAAAAGTTTCTATCACTATTATGAAAGATAAAACGCCCCATATAGCTGGATAGCTTGAATCTTTATAGGTAGTAAAAGTTTTAGCAGAAGGCTCAAATTCTTGTCGTTTTTTCCAGAAAAATAAACCATACTTCAGGATGATGATTTCGGAACTTAAAACACGTATAGGAATTATGTTACCTAAAACAGCAAGCATACTTTGCCTCAGGTTATATGCCGGATCAGGCATTTGCCTTTGTATCTCCTTATAAAATGCTTTTATCTTTCGTAGCTTAATTACAGCATATACTACCAATCCAAGTTCAACAAGGACTGTAAGCTTTCGTAATTCTAAAATGTATTGCCGCTGATGCTGGGGGAGAATAAGGTATGCTAAGCCACTGCAAATAGAAAAAATCAACAATAAATTTATCAAACGTCGCTTTAAAGGCCTTATAATTAGAAGATAGTAGATCACAGGAATAGTAACTACTAAATCTAATAAGAAACCGGTGGCTATCATATCCTGCT
Source organism: Sphingobacteriaceae bacterium (assembly GCA_025450155.1). GTDB lineage: Bacteria > Bacteroidota > Bacteroidia > Sphingobacteriales > Sphingobacteriaceae > JANWIB01. The sequence goes on along the minus strand of JANWIB010000146.1, from coordinate 12,922 downwards.
TTGGGGGAGCAATATTATAAACCAACAGCAAGCCAATACCAATAATCAAAAAAGAAGCTAGGCCAAATTTAAATGCATTCCGTTTGGTAGAAAATGTTAATTGCCCTATCATACTAAAATTAAACTAAGCCGCCTCGGAAATAAATTTCACCAAACTTCTTTTTGCCAAAGGCAGCAAGGTTTGTTCTAAAGGGAAACGAATATCGCTTTCCACATGATATACCGCCGGATTGGGAAACTCCCTCCGGCTATGGATCAAATCTTTTCGTATGGCTTCGGGGGTATAAATAAAATTGGTTTCGTAGCTGGTAATATAAGCGGTATTAATGCCGCGATATTTTTCATCTTTACTTTCAAAAATAGTTACCTGGTATTCATAAACCTGTGTTCCTTTTTCATCGCCATTTCGCAGCAACAAGTATCCCTGGTAAGGATATAATGGAATAACGCCAATGGCTTCTATGTGCAACCGGCTTTCCACAAAATCGTAAATTTCTTTGCCTTCTTTTAGCGCCGGATCCATCTTCTTTATTGAAAAATTGATGATCTGCTCGATTTCCTGCATTATGGCATCGTCCTGAATCATTTTTTCGTAGGTAAGCCTCAGGGCATCCATGTCCGCCTGGGTCAACCGTTCGGGAAAGGCCTTTTGTAAATCGCTCTTATCCTGTTTAAACCGTAATAAGTTATTATAATGAAAAACCAGGTCGTTCAGATCAGGGTACAATTTATTTTTATTAAAATGTTGGTTTACTTGTTGAAGATAGGCCAGTAGGATATATTTTTTATGCTCAAAATCTATATTGCCTTCAACAAACCAATTTATACTTAGCGAATTCATACGTAGCTCCTCATTCGTATAACAATTTTTTCAGGTATACGATTGCTATTTAACAGAGTTTCTAATCCGGGCAATCTTTAATTCAATTAAGATAAAGAAAAAAGAGGTATATGCAGGTTTGACAATGATGGCCATCTATACCTTGCTCGGATCACATCCGATGATGGTCTGCCCTCCATGATTTAATGGCTGATTTAATTTCTTTATTACTTAAATTATCTTGAGTGGCACGTTGTACCAGGGTCATGAATTCATCATCAGAAGCAAATCGCAATGCAATAATTTGGCTCATTTTTAGCTCTTTCGGAAGGGTTTTTCCCGTTAGGATATAATGTCTGAAGTTTTCTTCGGCACGAATGACACGATCTTGCGCCCTCAAAGGAAATGAACGTACATAAAAAAACAAGGCAAGAGTGCAGGAAAATAATAAAGTAAGTAAAGATGCAGAATAAAAATTGTCGGTATCTACTGACCGTACAAGGTTAACTATTGATCCAATGAGACCAAACAGGAATAACCCAAATAGTATTCTGTGATAACCTGTAACGAACCGGGCGTGGTTTTTAAGATTTTGTTCCATAATAACTAGCTTTTGATCATTTTTAATTTGTTATTTTCGATTGACCTATTGGTCATAGTCGAAGATCGAATATAATATTAAAAATCACATTGCAGCGATGTCCTTCGGAACCTTGTTTTTATTGCCCGTCCCGCTTGCTGATGAAACCAGCGGAAAAACCATCCCAGCCTATAATACTTCAGTAATTAACGGGATAAAAACGTATATCGTAGAGAATGAAAAAACAGCACGTAAATGGCTGAAAGAAATGGGCTTAACTACCGCTCAAAGTGAACTGGAAATACTTACTTATGGCAAGCATTCGGATAAAACAGATCTTTCTCTTTATTTAAAAGCACTTTTAAACGGTAAAAATGTGGGGTTAATGAGCGAGGCAGGCTGCCCGGGCGTAGCCGATCCGGGTTCGGAAATTGTGGCTTTGGCGCATCAGAAGGGAATTAAAGTAGTGCCACTTATTGGGCCAAGTTCTATTCTATTAGCTTTAATGGCATCGGGCTTTAGTGGGCAAAGTTTTAGTTTTCATGGTTATTTGCCCATAGATAAGGGGCAGCGAACGAAAAGAATAAAGGAATTAGAAAATTTGTCGGACCGATTGAATCAAACACAGTTATTTATAGAAACACCTTTCCGGAATAATTCCTTACTGGAGGAGTTGCTAAAAACCTGCCACCCTACTACACAATTGTGTATAGCCTGCAATATTACCGCTGATGATGAATCGATCTATACGAAAACCATAGCAGAATGGAAAAAGCAGACTCCTGATTTACATAAGAAGCCTGTTTTGTTTTTGCTCTATAAAAAATAGTTAGTGTTTCGAACTTAAATGATATAAGGGATTGTCTGGAATATTTTTATTAGCTAAACGAATCAGATAAGAGATGATCTCATTTGCACCAGCCCGATCTGTATTTTGCCAGCTATAGTTGATTTCACTTTGGTCAGATAGTTTAAATTGCAAAACGATGGAAGCTCCATCATTAACCTCGGGGTTTATAAATTCTTTTTTCTTCCACTGAAGTATTTTAGAATCTTTAACTAATGTGATTATTTCATCCCACTCCTGCTCCGTGATTTTTGCTGTTTTTTGAGTGTAAGGTGGAGTATTAATACTAGCTGTTAGAGTGTAAATAGATTTATCTTTTTTTATGTTGATTTCTTCATGAGATTTCCCCTCTAAAGCCGTATGATAAGGTTTAAGAACATTAAACCCCAATGTAATCTCTTCGATAGGCTTTTCTTTTTGCTGGCAAGCACAGGGAATGGTAATTAGGGTAAATAAGATTATGGATAGAAACTGGGTTGACAGGTTAGATCTCATAAAAGTTAGTTTATTGACAAATTATCCATGAATAGTTTCTTTCTTGCCATAGTTTTGAATTACCCGGGCTTCGTACTCCAAAAACTCCTGCCAGCGTTTGTCTACATCTATATTTTCCGCATATTTTTTAGCCAGCTTAATAAATAGGGTATAATGAGCGGCTTCGCTGATCATTAATTCCTGATAAAAATCGGCCAGTTGTTTATCGGTAATATTTTCAGCAAGCACTTTAAAACGTTCACAACTTCGGGCCTCAATCATAGCCGAAAAAAGCAAACGATCAATCAACTGCTGTTCCCGTCCACCACCTTTTATAATAAACTTAGCCAGTTCATTTACATAATCATCCCTTCGTTCCCGTCCTAAAACAAAGCCACGTTCCAAAATAATATCGTGTACACGTTTAAAATGGCTCATTTCCTCCTGCACCAGGAGAGCCATTTCCTGCACCAAATCGGATAAGTTTGGATTTTGAACAATCAACGTAATGGCATTACTGGCAGCTTTCTGTTCGCAAAAAGCATGGTCAGTTAAAATTTCTTCAATATTACTCTCCACTACATTCATCACCCAACGAGGATCAGTTGGAAGTTGAAGTTTCAGGATGGTTTTTTCAGTATACATAATAAAGATTCTTACCGGTATAAATTCTTATTCTCTATAAACTCGAAAACCTTATCCGGAAGCATAAACTTCACACTTTTTCCTTCTTTAATCGCTTTCCGGATAAATGTAGAGGATAATTCCATTACAGGAGTTTGCGTTAAGGTTACTGCTGGATGAGTTGCCAATTCCACATTTTCATATCCCGGCCGGGGGTAAATATGAATGTGATAATCTCTCAAAATTAATTCATAATTCTTCCACTTTTTTAACGATGCCAGGTTGTCTGAACCCATTATTAAAGAGAATTGGTGCTCCGGGTAACGCTCGTGAAGATGTATAAGCGTATCAATGGTATAAGATGGTTGTGGGAGCTTGAACTCAATATCGCTGGCACGGATATTTTCCATATCTTCTAACGCCAGATTTACCATCTCTAAGCGATCGTACATATTGATTAAATCGCTTTTGTTTTTTAATGGATTATGTGGAGACACTATTAACCAAACCCTATCCAGATCAGTATAATTGGCCATATAATTGGCTATCACCAAATGGCCGATGTGTATGGGATTAAACGAACCGAAAAATAAACCAATTTTCATATTTCTTAAAGAACCTTAGAGGGAATAATATTTAATTATTTAGTCTCTTAGGGGTTGGAGAAATAAAATCCATCACCAGTTTTTCTACCTCTACACATGCGGTAAGCAAATCGTTGTTCCTTAAAACTATATCAAACTTATCGGCATATTCCAGTTCTTTAGCCGCTTTTTTAATGCGTTCATCCAATTTTTCCTGATTATCAGTACCTCGGCCTCTCAATCTTTCTACTAAAACCTCAAAAGATGGGGGCTGAACAAAAATTGCCAAAGCCTGATCACCAAATTTCTTCTTTAGCCTCAGTCCGCCTTCCACATCAATATCAAAAACGACATGTTTTCCTTCGGCCCAAATACGATCAATTTCAGATCGAAGCGTACCATAAAATATTCCGCTATACACCTCTTCAAATTCAACGAATTCGTGTTTAGCTACTTTATGCAAAAACTCTTCTTTGGTAATAAAATAATAATCTTTAGCGTGTACCTCCGCACCCCTTGCCTTACGGGTTGTTGCAGAAATGGAAAAAGAAAGTTCAGGCATTTTACCAAGTAAATGATGAACTATAGTTGTTTTTCCGGCACCTGAGGGAGCTGAAAAGATGATAAGTTTGCCTTGATTCATGTTATTTGTTACATGGTTTGAAGGTTGAAAAGTTTGAACGTTAAAACCTCAAACCTTGTAACATTCCAACTTTCCAACCGCTTACAGTACGTTTAACAATTGCTCTTTTATTTTCTCTAATTCTTCCTTCATTCCAACTACAATTTGCTGAATTTGGGCATCGTTAGCTTTTGAACCCATGGTATTAATTTCCCGACCAATTTCCTGGGAAATAAAGCCTAGTTTTTTTCCATTTGCGTCTGGCGATTTTAACGTTTCAAGAAAATAGTCGCAATGGCTCTTCAAACGAATCTTCTCCTCGGTTATATCCAATTTATCTATATAAAAAATCAACTCCTGCTCAAAACGATTTTGATCAACACTGTCTTTACCGACATAATCTTCAAGAAGTTGTTTTAAGCGCTCCCGTATCATCGGAATCCGGTTGGGTTCTTGCACTTCTACCTGCTGCATAGACTGCAAAATATTGTTGATTCTAAGCACCAAATCCCGTTGCAACACATTCCCCTCATCCCGTCTAAAAGTTTGGAAATTGGTCATCGCCTCTTCAAATGTTCGTAACAGTTGTTTCCACTCCTCGTCAGAAATTACATCATCTTCGTATTGGATAACATCGGGGAAATTTAATGCTAGTTGCAATAAATTAGTACTCTTATCATTTAGGTCAGTAGCTGTTTCCCGAAGCTGATTATAATACAACTTCAATAAATTCTTATTTATTGAAGCAGTTTTAGCAATATTTTCAGGGTATTCAACGGTAACAGAAACCCCTACTTTTCCACGCTCTATTTGTTTACTGCATTCATTCCGCAAAAACAGTTCTTTATCTGAAAAAGCCTTGGGTAACTTTAGCGATAGCTCCAGGAATTTACTGTTTAGTGACTTGATCTCTACCGTATATTTTGCATGAGCAAAATCATTGGCAGCTAAGCCATAACCGGTCATAGATTTTAGCATGGGCAAAGATAAAATTAAATTCACCAAATAGGCCTTTTTTATATTTCACTCTGGATAATGAAATAATGGCAAATACTTTAACAGCATAAATTACTAATTGTATTTATATAACAAAAACCAGTTATTCTGTTTGCCACGCCGGTTATTAAACCGGTAAAAAACCTTTATTCCATTTCTATCCGTTTCTTTTTCGGCGGCGATATAAAAACCAGGTTTTGATAGCTTAGGAGTATATTTTACTATTTTATTGGTATTTTGAGATAAATAAAATGAGGTTTGAAAAGCAAGAAAAGCAGGTTCATTACGTTCGTAAGCTGCAAATTCATGTCGGGCAAATTTTACCACATCCGAAGTACGTTGCGGGGTACCGGTAAAATACACGTCTTCTTTACCTATCATTTTTGCCATGTTTATGGCGTCCTTACGATAAGGATCATGCTGTCGGCGTGTTGGCAATAAAGTTATATCATATCCTATCCTTGCCAGCAGGATAAAGAAAATGATGGCAAAAAAATGGCCCAAAGAGCTGGCAATCTTTGTTTTTAATAAGAATCCTATAGGTAATAATGTTAAAAAAACGCCCGTCAGAGCAATTGCTGATAATGGGTGATTTTTGTGCCCAAATACCGCCATAACAAGAATTGCTAAAGCTGATGAAACTCCAATAAACCAATAAAAATACTTCAACCAAATAACTTTTTTTGTGGGAACTCCTTCAGCCAGGCCAGCTCCCAGTATCGCGTAAATAAATGGCAAGAACATATATAAATAACGTCCTCGCGTGCCAGGAGAAAGCCAATAGATAAGGATATTGGTAAGTACAAACCAGAAACAGAAACGAATAAACGCATTTGATTTTATATGGCTGCTATAGGTTGCGATAGAAAAAAGCAGAATATAGGGCATTGAAATTCTGAGTAATAAAACGGGGAAATTAACGAGATGCAACAGACTATCTCCTGATGATTTTTCTAATGCAGAACGGGAAAATGTTTCAGTAAAAAGGCGGGCGAGAAGCGGCCAAACGGGATGGTATTGTGCATAAGCATAAAAATATCCACATATACCCAAAAGCATTAATGCAATACCAGCGAAATGCCATATCGAAAACACACGTTTTAATTGCTTAGTGCTGATAAGAATAACTACCAACGTAAATGCCTGAAAAACCAGCGAGGGAATCCCTTTGGTAAGCACCCCTAGCATTGTAAAAATATAAGATAGAATAAATGCCCAATGCCATTGTTTTCGATAAGCAAAATGAAAAAACAAGGCCGCTTGCAAATAAACCAGCATGGAATAAAAAAGGTCTATTTCGCCTAGGTATGAAAAAAAGAACAAAATGTCGACGCTGGTAACGTAAAATAAAGCCGATAATAGCGCCGCCCGGCAACCAATATGGATTTTGCTGATTTTAAAGTGGATGAACCCGGTAATTAAAAGGGACAGGATTGTAGGCAGGCGAACTACCCACTCGGCAGTGCCAAAAAGTTTAAAAAAAGCAATCAGCACCCAGTTATATAAAGGTGGTTTATTGTAATAAAGATACCCGTTTGTAGTGGGGACAATGTTGTTTCCCGACAGAATCATTTCCAATGCAATCAGTGCCCTTCGGGGCTCTTCGTAAATAAGCTGATAACTGTTCAGATTAAGAAAAAAGGCTAAAGGAATGCACAGAAGAATTGCAAAAAATATGCTTTTTTCCTGCTTACTTAGGGCGCTTATTTCGTTATATTCTGTTTTTATTCCGGACATTCAAGTTTATTGATAACCCAATTGAGCTAAACAATGCTTAAACCAATAAATTGTGCCAACGGCCGTTAGAAGCACTATAACTAAAAGTAATACATTAAAATAGGTATGCCTTTTTTCTTCCTGAATCAGTTTTCTTTGTTTCCAATCATAATCATGAGGTGCAAAGCATAAAATAATTCCTGCTATCAAAGATATAGGCCCAATAATCACACCTTTATATGAATAAGAAATACTTGGAGCATAAAGCTGGGCATCTCTAAGCGGCAAATAAATTTGCCAATAACACATAATTACTCCAGCAACTAATAATAGTAGTATTCGAATCCATTTTGATTTCATAGTTTTATATTCCTAAAATTTCGCAAGCTTTCTCAGCTGCTAATTTTTCCGCATTCTTTTTGTTATAATCACGGCCTGTAGCTACATTTTCGCCATCCACATTTGCCTGAATAGTAAATAATTTTGAATTTTCTTCTTCCACATTCTCAATAAGATCAAAAGAAATATCTTTTCCATGCCGTTGACACCATTCGATAAGCTTACTTTTAAAATTAGTTTCCGTCAATTCTAACGTATGGATGTCAACGTGGGGTTTGATAATGCGATTGATGAGAAACTCACGAGTAAAATTATATCCTTTATCCATATAAACAGCTCCAACCAAAGCTTCAAATGCATCGCCTAACAGCGAACTTTGTTTAGATGGATAGCTCACGGTACGACTATCATATTCAATTAGTTCTCCAAAACCAAGTTTTTTAGCAAGTTGATTCAGATTGGAACGATTGACAATTTTAGAGCGCATTTCTGTCAAAAAGCCTTCCCCTTTATAGGGATACATCTTAAATAACACCTCGGCTACTACAGAACCTAAAACGGCATCGCCTAAAAATTCCAAGCGTTCATTGCTGCTTCTGGTTCCATTTTTTAAGGTAATAGCAACCGAGCGGTGCCGAAAGGCCATGCGGTATAAAGACAGGTTGCCCGGGACAAAGCCAAGAAGGTTTTTTAATACTTTTACATAATTGCGTTGGGGCGAAAGATGTAATTTGTATATTTTGGAAAAAGGCATTAAACTTTTTTGATGTTATTCTTATATAAAGATAATAGCTTTTAAGCCATTAATAAAAGAATAACGTAACGCTTTAGTTTGCTTTAACCTTCGTACTTTTTAAAGATAACAGAAGCATTATGGCCACCAAAACCAAAAGTATTGCTTTGTGCAGCTCTAACCGTACGCTCTTGTGCTTTATTAAAAGTCAGGTTTAGCTTAGAATCAATTTCCGGATCGTCAGTAAAGTGATTAATAGTTGGTGGGATAATATTATTTTTAACCGCTAATATTGAAGCTATGGCTTCAATTGCACCCGCAGCACCTAAAAGATGGCCGGTCATTGACTTGGTAGAACTAATATTTAAGCGATATGCGTCTTTTCCAAATAAATCCAAAATAGCTTTTGATTCACTTATATCGCCCAAAGGGGTTGAGGTTCCGTGAACATTAATGTAATCAATATCAGAAGTTGTTAAACCAGCGTCTCTCATCGCATTAGTCATCACTAACTTTGCACCTAATCCCTCAGGATGCGGAGCGGTGATATGATTAGCATCGGCACTCATCCCTCCACCTATAAGTTCTGCATAGATTTTGGCACCTCGGGCTTTAGCATGTTCCAATTCTTCGAGAATAATTGTACCTGCACCCTCGCCCGCAACAAAACCATCCCTGTCTTTGTCAAAAGGTCTGGAAGCTGTGGTGGGATCTTCATTACGTGTTGAAAGCGCATGCATGGCGTTAAAGCCTCCCATTCCTGCTTCATTTATAATGGCTTCTGACCCTCCTGAAATTAACACATTGGCCATTCCTAAACGGATATAGTTAAATGAATCAATCAGTGCATTGGTTGAGGAAGCACAAGCAGAAACAGTAGAAAAATTAGGCCCTCTTAAACCGTACCTAATGGAGATGTGTCCCGGAGCAATGTCCAAAATCATTTTTGGAATAAAAAACGGATTAAACCGGGGAATACCATCCCCTTTTGCAAAGTTAGTAACCTCGTCTAAAAAAGTTTTTAAACCACCAATGCCCGAGCCCCATATCACACCGATTCGGTTAGTATCTAATTGTTCAAAATTTAAACCGGAGTCTTTAACCGCTTCATCTGTTGATACCAATGCATAATGAACAAAGGGATCTAGTTTACGTGCCTCTTTTTTATCTAAAAAATCCTCGGGATTAAAATTTTTAACTTCACAGGCAAACTTGGTTTTGAAGTTCGTCGTATCAAACTTGGTAATGGGAGCCGCTCCGCTTACTCCATTAATAAGACCGTTCCAATATTCAGTAACGGTATTACCGATGGGAGTAAGCGCACCAAGTCCGGTAACAACAACTCTTTTAAGCTCCATTTAAGTATCGTGGGAAATTACTTTACGTTTTTTTCTAAGTAAGCGATAGCCTGACCAACTGTACCGATAGTTTCAGCCTGGTCATCAGGAATAGCAACGTTGAACTCTTTTTCAAACTCCATGATTAATTCCACGGTGTCTAATGAGTCAGCGCCAAGATCGTTTGTGAAAGAAGCTTCTGGCGTAACTTCACCCTCATCTACACCTAATTTTTCAACGATAATTGCTTTTACTCTTGAAGCGATATCAGACATAATTTTTATGATTTAATGGTTAAAAATTCTGTGCAAAGAAAAATAAATTCTGATAAATATCAAACCTTTTTGTTTTCACATCCATTTCATTGAAAAGTATTCCTAAGGGTTTGTTACTTTGCACTTTAATATTACAGGTATATTTTGAATAAGCTGATATTAAAATACGAACTCGATTTAGACTTCGTTTTAATTGCTTTAACCGTTCCGTTAAGGGATTATCGCTTATGCTTTAAAATCAACAAGCAATTAAATCTTCAATTTTACCGTATAGAAGAACTAGGTTTACAATTTACCGGTAGTGACTCCCCCGCTTATTTCTCCAGATATCATTATCAAAAAATACAAACAGAAACCGACTTTTTTTTATTAGCAAACAAGGGAACAGAAGGCCTTCTTATTCCTGAAATGAAAACAGTTGATTTTTTTATTGTGATTCAAAATTATATTAGTCGGGAAGATTTAGATTATTTTATTTCGGGGTTAAAAAAAATTCCGGAGGTACAGGTAGCTGCAGAAGTTGACCCAAAGAAATTGAAATCTAAAGAAAATCTGATATTTTAGCCGGGAATTTATGAGTGTAACATTTACACACGAATAAATATCAGCTATTTTATATAACCAATGTAAAAATGAAACAAGTTCATAAAAGAACAAAAATTGTAGCCACATTAGGTCCCGCATCTGCAAAAAAAGAAGTTTTACTAAGTATGATCAGAGCAGGTGTAGACGTGTGCAGGTTAAATTTCTCTCATGGGAGCCAGGATGTGCATAAAGAAACGATTAATCTTATTAAAGAAATTAACAACACCTATAAAACTAACGTTGGGATACTTGCCGATCTACAGGGGCCTAAAATACGCATAGGTATGATGAAGGAAGGAGGTGCTCTCTTAATAAATGGCAACCAGATTGAAATTACAACCAAAGAGCTTATAGGCAACGAAAAGCAGGTATATATTACCTACGAAAGCTTCCCGAAAGATGTACAAGCAGGAGAAATTATTCTTTTGGATGATGGAAAAATACAGATGAAGGTGATTGAAACCAATAACCGCGACACGGTTACCTGCGAGATTGTACATGGTGGAATTTTAACCTCGCGTAAGGGCGTTAATTTACCTAACACCAGGGTCTCTATCCCCAGTTTGACAGAAGAAGACCTGGATAATCTGCAATTTGTACTAAAAAATGATATCGAGTGGATTGGATTATCTTTTGTACGTACGGCAGAAGACATTGTAGATTTGAAACGCATTATTGCTGAAGCCGGAAAAACAACCCGTGTAATAGCAAAAATTGAAAAACCAGAAGCTATTGATAATATTGATGCCATTATTGCCGTAACAGATGGCGTAATGGTAGCACGTGGAGATTTGGGTGTCGAAATGCCCATGGAACAGGTTCCGGTGCTTCAAAAAATGATTGCCTTAAAATGTCGCGAAGCCTCAAAGCCGGTCATTGTTGCCACACAAATGCTGGAGAGTATGATCACCACCCCACGCCCAACACGTGCAGAGGTGAATGATGTAGCTAACTCGGTATTAGATGGAGCAGATGCAGTGATGCTTAGCGGAGAAACTTCGGTAGGCGAATTCCCCGTCATCGTAATTGAAACAATGAGTAAAATCATTAAAAACATTGAAGAAACAGCATATCCTTACTACACGCCTAAAGAATCCCATCCAGAATCTCCTAATTATCTATCTGATTCTGTTTGCGGTTCTGCCGTTTATTTATCCGAAAAAACCAACGCAGTGGGAATTATATCAATGACATCTTCTGGTTATACCGCATTTGAAATTTCCAGCCATCGTCCAAAAGCAGGCACGTACATTTTCACCAGCAACCGTAAACTTTTAAATACCTTAAGTTTACTTTGGGGAGTTCGTGGATTTTATTATGATAACCTGGAAAGTACGGACCAATCTATAGAAGATGTAAACAAAATCCTGAAAAATGAAAACCTTATTTTGCCTGGTGAGATCGTAATTAATACAGCCGCTATGCCCATAGACAAGAAAGGGAAAACCAATATGATACGGGTTACTGTTGTAGAATAACAGACCTTATATTTGATAAACCGGGCCAAACATCCCCTTCACCTTTTAATAGCTAAGATGAAATCTGTTTTATTTCTTCTAATATTCTTCAGCACATTTTCTACAAAAGCATGCGATTGCCCTCCTGCTACCCTTAAAGATGATATAAAAAATGCAACCGTCCTATTTAGCGGTAAAGTTATAACTATTTCTCCCTATAAAACCTTGAAACCGGGTGTACGGGATAGCGATGTTATCTATCACGCAGTAGCTGTAAAATTTCGGGTAGATCAGCAATGGAAGGGAAAACCAACCAAAGAAATTACCATAATAACAGGAGTTACAGGCATGCAGGGTGATGATTGTGCTTATATTTTTAAAAAGGGAGTGCGATATTTAGTATTCGCTTTTACCAAAGATCGTTCTGGTGTTTTTGGTGATTCTTCCGGTTATCTTTTTTCTGATAAGAATTTATTTACAGATTGTTGTTCCCATACTGATTTATTAATCAAAGCCAAACATTCAGGAATCATTAATCAATTGTAGGCTGTACCCAGAACAATATATTAGATCATTATAAAGCCGACCCTACTGGGTGGCTTTTTCTTTTTTCAAGGTGTATATTCAGCTGAGTTAAAAAGCCTTTTTTTATAATTTTCCACAAAGGCAATCTCCTAAAAAACAATTCATTAAAATACTTGCAAGGCTAAAAATCCCGCATACACTATACGAATGTGGAAAAAACCAAATGGACACCAATCGGTTATAGGGATAAATTTGACGAAAAACCCCTCAATATTTTTGAGGTTAGTAACCATTTGATTATTAAGCAAGTAATGAGTATGAGCAAAGCATCTCCAACAAAAAAGCAACAAAAAACCACTAAAGGTTTACATTTTCAGCGCTACTTTTCTAAAGAAGGAAAAAGTGTGT
>JANWIB010000145.1 GCA_025450155.1 Sphingobacteriaceae bacterium | reverse complement strand
TAACTGAAATGGTCCTTTCTTTTTACATAACAACAGTTGCTTCAATGTTCAAAACAGACTTTGCAGGCATTGTGCGTGAGAAAAAAAGCGGCGATAAATTGGTATTAAAATACCGACGACCTCTTATGCCAAGAGTTTGACTTGGCACCTTCCCTATCCGGATTCTCCGGACATCTTAATCAAACAATTTCACTTAATTTAAATACTAAACATCATATTTTCTGTGAAAGCAGAATATTTTCATACCGACTTAATGGAAAAGAACGAATTTTCAGTAGGGGTTGCAAACGAAAAACATATCGGATACGCACAGCAGATATGCGATGAGATGGCCGAGTCGGCCAAAGCCAGAGGCACAGGCATTGCCCGTCGCTCACCTGATTATGTAGCTAACAAAATGCTGGAAGGAAAAGCCGTTATTGCCTTGGACCATGATGGGACTTGGGCAGGTTTTTGTTACATTGAAACCTGGAGTCATGGTAAATTTGTGGTAAACTCCGGCTTAATTGTCAGCCCAAAATTCAGAAACAGCGGTTTAGCTAAACAAATTAAAAAGAGAATTTTCGAGCTTTCGAGAGAAAAATATCATGATGCAAAAATATTTGGACTGACTACCGGATTGGCAGTGATGAAAATCAATTCTGAATTAGGTTATGAACCAGTAACCTATTCGGAATTAACCCAAGATGAAGAATTCTGGAAAGGATGCCAAAGTTGCATAAATTATGATATTTTAATAAGTAAGGGACGCAAAAATTGCATGTGTACCGCTATGCTTTTTGATCCTGATTCAGAGAAGCCTAAAAAGCTGCAGGATAAACTCAAGGCATTAGAAGAAGAAAAGAGAAAATTAGAAGAACAGTTAAAAAAGATTTCGAGAAAATCATCCTTATTTGAACGGATAGAAGCCAAACTGAGAGGGTCTTCTAAATTGCTTCTTATCATACCCACATTGATAATCAAATTTTTAGAACACTAACTTCATGAAAAAGAAAGTAGTTTTAGCCTTTAGCGGCGGATTGGATACCTCCTATTGTGCAATATATTTATCCAAGGACTTAGGATTAGAAGTCCATTCCGTTATTGTAGATACCGGCGGGTTCTCCCAGGAAGAATTAAAAAATATTGAGAAAAGGGCTTATGCTATGGGAATTGTTTCTCATCATGCAGTTGATTCGGTAAAAGCTTATTACGACAACTGTATTAAATACCTGATCTATGGAAATGTACTAAAAAACAACACCTATCCACTTTCTGTAAGCGCAGAACGCGTTACCCAGGCAACCGCTATTGCCGAATATGCTAAAAAGATAGGCGCCGAATATGTGGCTCATGGATCAACCGGAGCAGGAAACGATCAGGTACGTTTTGATATGATCTTTAATATTTTAATTCCCGAGGTGGAGATCATTACTCCTATTCGCGATTTAAAATTAAGCCGGGAAGAGGAGATTAACTATTTAAAGAAACATGGTGTAGAATTTAACGCCGAAAAAGCAAAATATTCCATTAATAAAGGGATATGGGGAACTTCCGTTGGGGGAAAAGAGACACTAACGTCTCACGAAATGCTTCCCGAGGAGGCTTGGCCAACTCCAGTAAGTAAAACAGGTTCGGAAAAAGTAGAACTTGAATTTGAAAAAGGTGAATTGATTGGCTTGAACGGAAAAGAATACCATCATCCTCCAGAAGTGATAAAAGCCTTACAGGAATTAGCCCAACCTTATGGAATTGGCAGGGATATTCATGTTGGCGATACGATCATCGGTATCAAAGGGCGGGTTGGCTTTGAGGCGGCTGCACCCATTATCATTATTAAAGCGCATCATACTTTAGAAAAGCATACGTTGACCAAATGGCAGTTAAGCTGGAAAGATCAGTTAGCCACGTTTTATGGTAATTGGTTACACGAAGGGCAATTCCATGATCCGGTAATGCGCAATATAGAATCCTTCCTGCTAGATACCCAAAAAACCGTGAGTGGAAAAGTATTTGTAGAGCTGATGCCATATCGTTTCCAGATCATCGGTATTGAATCTAAACACGATTTAATGTCGGCCAAATTTGGCAGCTACGGCGAAATGAATAACACCTGGACAGGAGAAGATGTGAAAGGATTTTCAAAAATATTCGGTAACCAGGTGATGATATACCACAAAGTGAATCAACAATGATTGTGAATAGTGTTACTAAAATAAAAGTAGGCATCATCGGCGGAGCCGGATACACCGGCGGTGAATTGTTGCGTATTCTGATCAATCATCCCCAAGTAACTATTGCCTTTGTGCATAGTAACAGCAATGCTGGTAACTATATCTATGACGTTCACACGGATTTAGTTGGTGATACAGACTTGAAATTTACTAGCGATTTATTTCAGGATATTGATGTATTATTTCTATGCGTTGGACACGGTGATGCTAAAAAGTTTCTAGAAGCGAATTCAGTTAACGATACTGTTAAAATCATCGACTTATCTCAGGATTTCAGACTGGGAAAATCATCAACAATTGCTAATAAAAGCTTCGTTTATGGTTTGCCAGAGCTAAATAAAGATAAGATTAAATCGGCCCAAAATATTGCTAATCCAGGATGCTTTGCTACTTGTTTACAATTGGCTCTACTTCCTTTAGCCAAAGCTGGTTTGTTGAAAAACGAAGTTCATATTTCTGCAACAACAGGATCTACCGGGGCTGGGCAAAGTTTATCTGCCACTTCTCATTTCACCTGGAGAAATAATAATCTCTCTGTTTATAAGGCCTTCGAACATCAGCATTTAAAAGAGATTGGAGAAAGCATTCATCAACTCCAACCAACTTTTGCCGAAGGCATCAACTTTATTCCATACCGAGGCGACTTCACTCGAGGCATTATGGCCTCGATATATACAGAATGTGATTTAAGCCAGGAGGAACTGGAGAATTTATACCAAGAATATTATGTCGGACATGAATTTACGCATGTCAGCAAAAAAAATATCGACTTAAAACAAGTTGTAAATACTAATAAATGCTTAGTTCATGTAGAGAAACATGGCAACAAAGTAATGATACTGAGCATTATTGATAATTTATTAAAAGGGGCATCGGGACAGGCTGTTCAGAATATGAATTTGATGTTCGGGCTACAGGAAACGATGGGACTGAGGCTGAAAGGCTCCGCATTTTAGTCAAAAGCTTAAGGCAAAAAGCTAAAAGCAATCATATACTAAACATGAGAGATTTTAAAAAATATGAAGTTTGGCAATTGGCTCATGAAAATGTCCTTTTTATTTATAAAATCATATTGCCTAAGATGCCTGATTCTGAAAAATATGGCTTGAAAAGTCAGATTAAGAGAGCTTCTTACTCCATACCCTTAAATATTGCAGAAGGTGCAGGAAGAAATACCGATAAAGACTTTGTCAGCTTTTTAGATATTGCTTTAGGTTCGGCTCATGAAGTCGAATACGCTTTATTGCTTATCAAAGACTTAGAATTTATTTCTGATAAGGTTTATGATTTAGCAAATGACAAAATCAACACCATCAAATCAAAATTAATTAACCTTATTAAATCAATCAGAAAGCATTAAGCCTTTAGCTTTACGCTTTCAGCTACTAGTTATGAAACTATTTGACGTATACCCACTCCATCCAATCACCATCACCAAAGGTAGTGGTAGCCTGGTTTGGGATGAAAATGGACAAGAGTATTTGGACCTCTATGGCGGCCATGCGGTTATTTCTATCGGACATACACATCCGCATTATGTAAAACGTGTTACGGATCAGATTCATAAAATTGGGTTTTACTCTAATTCTGTACCTATTCCTTTGCAGGAGCAACTTGCAGAACTGTTGGGAAAGGTATCAGGGAAAGAAGATTACCAGCTTTTCTTATGTAATTCAGGTGCAGAAGCCAATGAGAATGCACTCAAACTTTCCTCTTTCTATAACGAACGTAAAAAGGTAATTGCTTTCAAAGGTGGTTTTCATGGACGTACTTCGCTGGCTGTTGCAGTAACGGATAATCCTAAGATCGTTGCCCCGGTAAATCAGACGGATAATGTTATTTTTCTTCCTCATAATGATGAATCAGCCCTAGAAAATGCTTTTAAAGAGTCTGGAAATGAAATTTCTGCTGTTATTATCGAGGGGATACAGGGTGTGGGTGGAATTAAAGTAGCATCAGAAAGTTTCTTAAAAAAAATCCGTTCGTTATGCGATCAGTATAACTCCGTATTCATTGCAGATTCTGTACAGTGCGGATACGGAAGAAGTGGAAAGTTTTATTCGCATGATTATGCTGCAGTAAATGCTGATATCTATACGATGGCAAAAGGAATGGGTAATGGTTTTCCTGTTGCCGGAATTTCTATCGCCTCCAAATTTAAACCCTGGCATGGCATGTTAGGAACCACTTTTGGCGGTAATCATTTAGCCTGTGCTGCAGCCCTATCAGTTTTAGAAATAATAGAAGAAGAAAACCTACTGCAACATGCTGGCGAAGTGGGAACCTATTTAATAGATGAACTCAAACAGTTCTCTCAAATTAAAGAAGTACGCGGAAGAGGCTTAATGATCGGTATAGACTTGCCCCAAGAATTAAGCCATATAAAAAAAGAGTTACTGTTCAGTCATCATATTTTTACCGGCGAATCCAAGCCGAATGTCATTCGTTTACTTCCGGCGTTGAACTTAAGCAAAGCACATGCGGATATGTTTTTGGAAGCGTTTAAAAAAACAATAACTAGATGAGGGAGCTGATCACATCACTATTATTTTTACTCTGCTTCAAAGGTTTATTTGCTCAGGTAAATGATTTCCCGCAATTACCTAAAAGTGGAAAAAATAGTAATGATTTTCTTCCCTTAGGTTGGAGAATTATCGCTCAGGACTCAGGAGACCTTAATCAGGATAAAATAAAAGACATTGCTTTTGTTCTTCAAAAAACCGATCCGAAAAATATTGTACTCAATGATGGTTTAGGAATAGATACCATAGATAAAAACCCCCGCATTTTGGCTATTGCTTTTAAAAATGCTTCAAAAAACACTTATCGTCTCGTTTTACAAAGCAATACCTTTATTATTAGTTACGAAGATCCCGTGATGGATGATCCTTTCGATGGAATTAATATTGCAAAAAATGGCACGTTGAACATCTCATTTCGCATTTGGTATAGTGCCGGTAGCTGGGAAATGTCGAATCATAACTATCAATTCCGATTTCAAAACAATCAATTTAAACTAATCGGTTATGATGCAACACACACCAATAGAGCCAGTGGCGAAATAAGAGATTATAGCTTGAATTTTTCTACCAAAAAAATGCATATAGCTAAAGGAAATATTGCTGAAGATAATCTAAAACCAGTAAAAAGGTCAAGTTTTTCACTAAAAGAATTAAAAACATTTAAAACTTTTATTACACCATTTACCTGGCATTTTCAAAATTTAATACTGTAATAAAAATGAAATTATTCTCGTCTGTAAAAGACGTAAATGACATCAAGGCTATAGTTCAAAAAGCATTAATATTAAAAAGTAATCCCTTTGCTTATCAGGAACTTGGAAAAAACAAAACCCTGGGCTTGGTTTTCCTTAATCCCAGTTTACGCACACGCCTGAGTACGCAAAAAGCAGCGCTCAATTTAGGGATGAATGTCATAGTGATGAACATGGACAAAGAAGGCTGGGCTTTAGAAACACAAGACGGCGTAGTAATGAATGGCTCAAGCGCAGAGCACATCCGCGAAGCTGCTGCTGTAATGGGTCAGTATTGCGATATTTTGGGGTTACGCTGTTTTCCCAAACTTCAAAACCAAGAAGAAGATTATAGTGAAGAGTTGTTCAACAAATTTGTAGCATTCAGCAACGTTCCCGTCATCAGTTTAGAAAGCGCCACGTTGCATCCTTTGCAAAGTTTAGCCGATTTAATCACGATAGAAGAATACAGAAAAGTAGCAAAACCCAAAGTTGTGCTAACCTGGGCGCCACATGTAAAACCCTTACCACAAGCCGTAGCCAATTCCTTTGCCGAATGGATGTCTAAAGCGCAACAAGAAAATTTAGTAGATTTTGTTATCACCCATCCCGAAGGATACGAACTTGCCGAAAGGTTTACTTCGAGAACAAGAGTTACACATAATCAAAATGAAGCACTGCAAAATGCCGATTTTGTATATGTAAAAAACTGGTCGAGCTACACCCATTACGGCAAAATATTAACCGATGACAAAGGTTGGATGTTAAATAATAAGAAACTCGAAATAACCAACCAGGCAAAAGTGATGCACTGTCTTCCTGTACGGCGTGATCTGGAATTAGCCTCCGAACTATTAGACGGGCCTAATTCCGTAGTCATTCAACAAGCAGGCAACCGGGTTTGGGCTGCACAAGCCATTCTGAAACAAATATTGGAAAGCTAAAATAAAAATTACATGAAAACAATCATTGCTTTTATAACGCTTTTGTCTTTCTCAAATTTTTCCGCCTATACGCAAGATTTTGAAGAAATAAATGACATTATTATTCAAGATAATAACATATATATAAAGGTATATGTTAACTCTAAAGGGCCATATAATTTCATTTTTGATTCAGGAGCTTCAGGAATTGGCCGGATTGACCAACACCTAATAAGTGAACTGGGCCTAAAAGTTGTTGACAGTATAGAAAATTCTGATGGACATAATATAAAAACAGAGCCTTTAATTGGCATCGAAAAGCTTAAGTTTGGTAGGATAGAGCTAAAAAACATTAGCCTGATGTCCAGAGATTACAATAAAAAGAAAAAGGATATTCCCATCGATGGATTTATAGGACGAGACTTTTTTGAGGATTATTTATTAACTATTGATTGCCCTAACAGAAAAATGATAGTTAGTAAAGACTCTTTAAATGTACTCGAAAAGGATATACTTCCATACACAAAGCCTTTTTATATAAAAGGACGTGTTGGAAGTATTGATACTACTTTTTTATTTGATACAGGCTCTAACCTCTCCTTACACTTTCCCAAATCAATTATTGACAGGCTTCACTTTGAAAATACATCAAATAAAATTATGGCTCGAAGAGCAAACACAGAGTTTATATTACAAGAAGCCATTTTAAAAGATGACCTAAAACTTGGTTTAATAAAAGCTAAAAATCAAACGATCTTTTATTCCGAAAAAGCTACGTGGATTAATGTAGGAATGGATTTTATGAAACATTATAAAATCACTTTCGATCAAAAAAGAAAATTAGTAAAAATAGAATAGATAATTGAATGATAATAAACATTCATGCAGAGCTATACATTATTAAAATTGGCAGTTTTAAAGAATATGCTTACTTCACTATAAAATAATGAAAATAAAACTCTTACTTATTCTCATTTTCTTCATTACGTATAACCTGACTTTTGCCCAAATCACTTTCAGAGTTAAAGATTTCTCTAACGACTATTATGGAAAAGTTAGCATAGAAGACACCAGCCAAGTATTTAGCAAAGGTTGGGTTGCCATATATGACAAAAAGACTAACAAACAACTTATCAAAGTGGTATCGGATGAGTTGGCATTATCTTATGATGAAGATGATAAAATTGCTGTCAATATTAATGAGAATTATAATGTAGCTTATGGAGGTATACAAAGCTTAATTATCTACGATGATTTTAATTTTGATGGTATAAAAGATTTTGCCATTGAAGATGGACAAAATAGTTGCTATCATGGCCCTTCCTATAAAGTGTATTTAGTCACTGCAAAGGGCCTCCAATACAATTCAGTCTTTACTGCTTTAGCACAGGAATATTGTGGCATGTTTGAGGTCGACCACAAAGAAAAAAAGCTCAGAACAAGCACAAAAAGTGGTTGTTGCTGGCATCAGTTTTCCGAATTTATTGTCGAAAATAATGAGCCTAAAACAGTAGAAATCGTTGAAGAAGATGCAACATTCCTTCCTTATATAGTCCAGACTACAAAAACCTGGCATAACGGTAAAATGACCAAGACATCGGAAACTACCGTTGATTGGGGACAAGAGGGTATCCAAAAAATATTCTCATTCACATTAGAGAAAAGTAGAAAAAAAGTGGTGTTATTTCATTATAGCGATGAACCTCATTATGTGTTGCTTAGCAAAGATGGAACTGTTGAATTTAGTCATTCAAAAGATTTCAGGATTGAATTCGATGTAAATGCAACTTACAATGCTATTCTCTTCAATAACAAGGGAACGCAATATAAAATTTATGAATATCTAAAAGGCACAGGAAAAGTTGGAGTAGAGGTAACTTTTGGAAGAAAGGTGTATAACCTGGCCGGAGATATAAATTCAAAAATTGGAAGCTTAGCGCTATTCGGATTAGAGGAAGATAGAGATTAAACAAATCGCTCAAAGGTAAAAGCTTCAAAAATAATCTTAATTAAGATGGATACCCCTAAGAATATAAAAAAGAACAACCCCACTTCAGATGGACGAAATAAGAAGCTTTATATCATCAAAATCGGCGGCCATGTTATAGACAACTCTGAGAATCTTCACTATTTTTTAGAAGATTTTTCTGACTTGCAAGGCTATAAAATTCTGGTTCATGGCGGCGGTAAAATGGCTACCGAACTTTCTCATACCTTGGGTATCGAACCAAAAATGATCGATGGCCGTCGCATTACCGATATTGAAACACTCCGGGTAGTTACCATGGTTTATGCAGGACTAATTAATAAAAATATTGTGGCACAACTACAAGCTAAAAAATGCAATGCCATAGGTCTTACAGGTGCTGATGCGAATTTAATTCGTGCAAATAAGCGACCTGTAAACGAGATTGATTACGGTTTTGTAGGAGATTTAGATCAAACCTCGGTAGCCACTCATAAATTAAGTGCTCTACTGGAAGAAGGGCTTATACCTGTATTTTCGGCAATCACTCATGACGGTAAGGGGCAGTTACTTAACACCAATGCGGATACCATTGCCTCAACCATAGCAACTGCACTAGCCGCCAATTATGAGACCCATTTGGTGTATTGCTTTGAGAAAAAAGGCGTATTGCGTGATGTAAATAACGAAGAGTCTATTATTACACGAATCGCATCTTCCTATTTTGAAACGCTAAAATCCGAAGGAGTTATTGCCGGAGGCATGTTACCCAAATTAGAAAATGCCTTTAAAGCCATCAAAAATGGCGTAAAAGAAGTTTACATCGGAAAATCAGACGAATTAAAACAACTGAAAGCACAGACTTTCGGAACCAAATTATTTGAATAAAATGAAACATTCAATCGGTCATATTACCATTTTAGGCAGTGGAAACATCGGCCTTTCCCTTGCCAACGGTTTAGTAAAAGCTAACTATTGCACCGCAAACCAAATTATGCTTACCCGAAGGAACACACAGAACCTTTCGAAGCAAGCCGAGCAAGGGTTCGGGGTGAGTAACGACAATAAGAAAGCAGTAGCCGAAGCTTCGGTTGTAATTTTAGCTGTACTTCCACAACAACTGGACAAAGTTCTGGAAGAGATTAAACCGACGATTCTTCCCCAAAAGCACATAGTCATTTCCGTAGTATCCGGGGTAAGCTGCAAAGACATTCGCAATAAACTTGGAGAAGACGTTCAGGTAATCCGGGCTATGCCAAATACGGCTATTTCCATCAGGCAATCCATGACGTGTATCGCATCAGATAACGCCAATCCGGAAAATATTAATCTGGTTGAGAAAATGTTTGAAACGGTCGGTTCCGTGGTCCAAATAAACGAGGATCTCATGACTTCAGCGACGGCTTTATGCGCCTGTGGAGTCGCTTTCTTTTTAAGAGCAATCCGGGCGGCCTCACAGGGCGGCGTCGAAATTGGTTTTCATGCAGAAGAAGCTTTAAAAATGGCTGTTCAAACTGCCAAAGGAGCAGCAGATTTGCTACTGCAACACCATAGCCACCCCGAACATGAAATTGATAAGGTAACTTCGCCAAAAGGCTGCACTATAGCCGGATTAAATGAAATGGAGCATCAGGGTTTCAGCTCATCTTTAATTAAAGGAATTAAACTCTCGGCACTTAAAGCAGGAGAATTATATCAGAAAGAATGATGCTTGAAAAACTTCAAACCAACGCCATCCGGTTGCTCAAAAGATTAATCGCGACCCCCTCTTTCAGCAAGGAAGAGCAGGTAACTGCTCAACTTATCGAGTTTTTTTTAAAAGACTGCGGTGTTAAGACCTACACTAAAAAAAACAACGTGTGGGCCTACAACAAACATTTCGATTCGGCCAAACCCACAATCTTGCTTAACTCGCATCACGATACCGTAAAACCCAATTCCGGCTATACCCGAGATCCCTTTGCAGCCGATGAAGAAAATGGAAAACTTTATGGCTTGGGCAGCAACGATGCGGGCGGATGTTTAGTTTCGCTCATTGCTACTTTTCTTTATTTTTATCCTCAGGAAAACTTAACGTATAACTTTTGCCTCGCTGCAACCGCCGAAGAAGAAATTTCGGGTAATGACGGTTTAGAACTAATTATTCCCGAACTGGGTTCATTAGATTTCGCCATCGTGGGTGAACCCACGCAAATGCACTTAGCCATTGCTGAACGGGGTTTGATGGTTCTCGATTGTGTAGCTCATGGCAAAGCCGGACATGCCGCCCGTGAAGAAGGTGAAAATGCCATTTACAAAGCCCTGAAAGACATCGAGTGGTTTCGCAGCTATCAATTTCCTCGAGTTTCCGAGGTTTTTGGTCCACTCAAAATGTCAGTAACTATTATTCATGCCGGCTCTCAGCACAATGTGGTCCCCGCACAATGCGATTTTACTGTTGATGTTCGGGTAACCGATGCCTACCGTAATGAAGAGGTTTTAGAAATTATCCGACAGCACGTGGATTGCGAAGTAAACCCACGCTCTATTCGACTGAAACCCTCGTCCATTGTCAAAGATCATCCTTTGGTAAAAGCCGGTATCGCCTTAGGAAGAAAAACGTATGGCTCGCCCACCACTAGCGATCAGGCTTTGCTGAATATTCCTTCATTAAAAATAGGCCCCGGCGATTCTGCCCGTTCGCACAGCGCAGACGAATTTATTTATGTGGATGAGATTAAGGAGGGGATTGAAATCTATATCAAATTGTTAGAATGTATTGTATAATGAAAGAGAAATTGACCCAGACTCTGTTAAACTCAAAGGTTATTCTAAGGCCTTTAAAAAGCGAAGATGAGTTCGATCTGCAGAAAATTGCAAATGAAAAAGAACTGTGGGTATATGGCTTAACTGATCTTTCTAAACCTGGCGAATTACGAGATTACATGGATAAAGCGATTAACAATAGAGAGGAAGGCTATTGCGCAGTTTGGACCATTATAGACAAATCCTCCAATCGAATTGCCGGATGTACCCGCTTAGGTGAAATAAGCTGGAATGATGAACGCGGCCAGATCGGTTGGACTTGGATAGGCAAAGAGTTTCAGGGAACAGGGTTAAATAAAGCAATGAAGCACCTGATTTTAGACTACGGCTTTAATACGTTAAATCTGAATCGCATAGAACTTAAAGCCGATGAACGAAACCTTCGCTCACGCAAAGCAATTCTAAATATTGGTGCAAAAGAAGAAGGAATTTTACGGCATCATATGAAAACACATGATGGTTATCTTCGGAATACCGTTTTTTATAGTATTTTAAAATCAGAATGGGGAGAAGTGAAACGAACTCATTTCCAAGATTACATTTAATCCCAAATCGTAAATCAAATGAAGCTTTGGCAAAAAGATAAAACTGTAGAAACATCCGTAGAAATATTTACTGTAGGCAAAGACCGGGAGTTGGATGAGCAATTGGCTGCTTTTGATGTATTGGGTTCTTTAGCCCACACCCGTATGTTAGCTAGCATCGGTTTGCTCCGCAGGGAAGAATTAAACGGCATACAAAAAGAACTCAAAACGATTTACCGTGAAATTCAAGCTGGCAAATTTCGTATTCAGGAAGATGTAGAAGATGTGCATTCGCAGGTGGAATTACTGCTCACCCAACGCATCGGTGAAGCCGGAAAAAAAATCCATAGCGGGCGTTCCCGTAATGACCAGGTTCTGGTTGATCTGAAACTCTTTTTCCGCAGCAAAATAGAAGATCTCGTCAAAGATACCGAAACACTTTTCCACCAATTAATTCAACTTAGCGAAAAACATAAAGACAAATTACTTCCGGGTTATACCCATTTGCAAATTGCCATGCCTTCTTCTTTCGGTTTGTGGTTTGGGGCTTATGCCGAAAGCTTGGCAGATGACTTGGAAGTCATGCTAGCCGCCTGGAAAGTCTGTAATAAAAATCCCTTAGGCTCGGCAGCAGGCTATGGTTCTTCTTTTCCCTTAAACCGTACCCTGACAACCGAATTACTGGGTTTTGAAACCTTGAATTATAACGTGGTATATGCCCAAATGGGGCGTGGAAAAACAGAACGAATTTTAGCCCAAGCCATGTCGTCTATTGCGGCAACCTTATCCAAAATGGCGATGGATGTATGTCTGTTCATTAATCAAAATTTCGGGTTTATCCGTTTTCCTGATGAACTCACCACCGGATCCAGCATTATGCCGCACAAAAAAAACCCTGATGTTTTTGAATTGATCCGTTCCCGGTGTAATAAAATACAAGCATTGCCCAACGAAATTGCCTTAATGACAACCAATCTCCCGTCAGGCTATCACCGCGATTTACAATTGTTGAAAGAAAATCTTTTTCCCGCTTTTGAATCTTTAAATGATTGTCTGCAAATGACTTCGTTTATGCTGCAACACATTGAAATAAAAGACGATATTTTAAAAGACGACAAATATGCTTATTTATTTAGCGTAGAAGCCGTTAACGAAGAAGTGTTAAAAGGAATTCCTTTCCGCGAAGCCTATAAAAAGGTAGGAATGGAAATTGAAAAAGGAAAATTTAAAGCTCCCAAAAACATTAAACATACCCACGAAGGCAGCATGGGCAATTTGTGTAATGATAATATTAAAATACAATTTCAACATATTATAGCTGCTTTTGACTTTCAAAAAGTTGAGAAAGCATTAGCAGCATTGCTATCAGAATGATATTTTTGGCTTCAAATAAACTCCGATGAGCATCTCCGCATTAGCACAACGATTACAAGGGTCTGAAATTATAAAAATAGCCAGCGAAATTAACGAAATGAAGCGCCAGGGACAGCAGATTGCTAACCTGACCATTGGCGATTTCGATTCAGAAATTTTCCCCATTCCTGACGTTTTAACCGAAGCAATTAAAAAAGAATACGATGCGCATCATACCAATTATCCTCCAGGCGAAGGATTATTGAGTTTGAGAGAAAGCATCGTCACTTTTATGAAAGAGCGTCATCGGTTAAACATCAATACAGATGAAATCGTTATCTCCAGTGGCTCCCGCCCCATTATTTTTGCTACTTATTTAGCATTAATTAATCCGGGAGATAAAGTAATTTATCCTGCCCCCTCCTGGAACAACAATCACTATTGCAACCTGATTGGCGTTCAAGGAGTAGCAGTTGCCACGCAAGCTGCCAATAATTTTATGCCAACAGCCGATGATCTTCGACCTCATATTAACGGGGCGGCTGTGTTGGCGTTATGTTCACCTCAAAATCCTACAGGGACCATGTTTTCGAAAGAAAACTTAGAGGCTATTTGCGATTTGGTGATTGAGGAAAATAAAAAACGTACTGCTGGCGAAAAGCCTCTGTATATTTTATATGATCAAATCTATAGCATGCTGACATTTGGTGAACATCGTCATTACGATCCGGTATCGCTGCGTCCTGAACTAAAAGACTATGT
>JANWIB010000144.1 GCA_025450155.1 Sphingobacteriaceae bacterium | reverse complement strand
TGCCGGTGCCACTTACTCCAGGTACCTGAGGACTATTTCTAAAGCTCTGAGCATTCGGATAACCTAACAGTTCACTGTCCATCCAAGTATCCCGTATACTACCCGATACATCTAAGCCATAAGTACCCTTATAAGACAACCCATTCACAATATTCCAAGTACCACTAATGTTTCCTAAAAAGCGGTTGATATTGTCACTGTCATCAAAATATTTCAACATATTCGCCGGATTTCTAAAGCTTGGACTGTTTGAGAAATACTTTCCATTAGGTGCTTTAACAGGAAATGTCGGATTTGCCAAAATAACCGCCCCTATCAAGCTCCCTTCAAACCCGGCATTAGTAGTAATCGGCGCATAGGAGTTCTTTATATTAGATGCTGTAAGGTTTACATCAAATTTAACTTTATTCTTAAACAGGCTTTGAGAAGCATTTAATCGGCCGGTAACGCGAGCCAATCCGGAATTTTTTACAATTCCCTGCTGCTTATCATAAGAAAACCCTACACGATAACTTGAAGATTCATGGGCATTACCAAAACCCAGATTGTAATTTTGGGAAAACCCGTTTCTAAAAATCTGGTCTTGCCAGTCTGTGCTTGATCCTTGATTAATCACACTTTCTGTAGCACCCGCATCTTTTGCTAATCTTACAAAGTCATTTGCGTTTAACAAATCATAGCGTTTAGCCACAGTGGATAAGCTGGTATTTACAGAAAATTGAACTCCCTGACCGGCTCCACCTTTTTTAGTGGTAATTAGTACAACACCATTAGCACCTCTTGCACCATATATGGCGGCAGCTGAAGCATCTTTTAATACACTGATGTTGTCAATATCGGCAGGGTTTAAAAATGCCAGAGGATTCCGGGCAGATGACGTACCTGCACCGCCATCAAGCCCTCCTGATGTACCACTGTTATCTATCGGAACACCATCAATAACAAAAAGCGGGTTATTTCCACTTCTGATAGAAGCCGATCCACGTATGTTAATGTTAATTCCAGCCCCAGGTTCTCCACTTGCCGGAGTAACTTGTACACCGGATATGCGGCCTTGCAACAACTGCTCCGGAGAAGCAATAACCCCCTTATTGAAGCTTTTTGTGCCAATAGAGGCTACAGAACCAGTAGCGTCTTTCACTTTTTGAGTACCATAACCAATTACCACCACTTCGTTTAATGAAGTACTGCTGGCTTGTAGTGATACATTTAAAGCAGTTTTTCCACTAATATTTACTTCCTGGGTAATATACCCACTATACGTAAACACCAAAGAAGCGGCTGTTTCCGGCACTGTAATTTTAACTGTTCCATCAGGATCGGTAGCTGTACCGGCACCTCCGCCCTTAACCTGTACTGAAACCCCAATTAACGGACTTCCATCTTGTTTGTCTGTTACTTTACCAGATACCGATTTGTTTTGGGCGAATACAGTCCCCCCCAACAAACACAGCATAGCAAGTAAACTTACTGTGAGTAAACGTTTTAGATGCATAATTTTAGGTTTAAAAATAAATTAAGTTAGTGTAAAGTTATACCATTTGTATTTGGTAACAAATTTATTAGCACCTTTTTTTCAAAAAAATAGCAAAACAAGTGTAAAAAGTACATTAACGTACAATAAATAAAATCATCTATGAAGAAACAAATTATGTTATACGAAGAATTAAACTATTTTAAACTTAAAATAATTGTTATTCATCACCTTCCAAAAAAAGGCCATCAATTTCTCTCCGGTCTCTTTTTGTCGGTCGGCCTGTACCACGATCTCGTTTTAGAATAGGCGCATGAAATATCGATTTAAAGCGATGGGTTTCTTCCGCGGGCGTTAAATCCTCGTAAAAAGTTACCGCGGTTTTTGCATCACTCCGATTGGTTAGCAACCCGGTTACCTTTATCATTTTACGCTCTATCCCTTTAGATATTGCGTAGATCTCTCCAATACGCACTTCGTGTGACGCTTTAATATTCTGTCCGTCCAGCTTCACTCTTCCAGCTTTGCAGGCTTCTGTGGCAAGACTACGTGTTTTAAATATTCTTATGGCCCACAAATATTTATCAATTCTTAACTTTTCTTTTTCCATTATGTTATTCAATTATGCCTCCAAAATCCTTAAAAAATATTAAAAAGACCTGTACAATACTTATAATTGTAAGAACATCCTTAATTTTAACATCATGATTCCTGAATTGAAAAAACTTATTGAAGAGGCATGGGATGACCGCAATCTACTAAACTTCAAAGAATACCGCAATGCAATAGAAAACAGTATAGACCTGTTAGATAAAGGCGAGATAAGGGTTGCTGAGTCTGTTGGGACAAGATGGCATATTAATGAATGGATAAAAAAAGCGGTGATTCTTTATTTTCCCATCAGAGAAATGCATGTAATCGAAGTTGGCCCATTTGTATTTCATGATAAGATGAAATTAAAAACCAATTTTAAGGAACAAGGGGTTCGTGTTGTTCCGCATGGTATTGCACGTTATGGTTCTTATTTGGCAAAAGGTGTTATCATGATGCCATCCTATGTCAACATTGGCGCTTATGTAGATGAAGGCACCATGGTGGATACCTGGGCAACAGTAGGTTCTTGCGCCCAAATTGGGAAAAATGTACACTTAAGTGGCGGCGTAGGCATTGGCGGTGTACTTGAACCAGTACAAGCATCGCCTGTGATTATTGAAGACAACTGCTTCATAGGTTCCAGAGCAATCGTCGTAGAAGGCGTACGGGTAGAACAAGAGGTCGTATTGGGAGCAAACGTCTGTTTAACAGCTTCTACTAAAATTATTGATGTTACCGGAAACGAGCCTAAAGAATACAAAGGTATTGTTCCGACACGTTCTGTTGTTATTCCCGGTTCTTACACAAAAAAATTTCCAGCCGGAGAATACCAGGTTCCTTGCGCCTTAATTATTGGCCAACGCAAGGAATCGACTGATAAAAAAACATCTTTAAATGATGCCTTAAGGGAATATCACGTGGCGGTGTAATTTAGAAAATCAACTGATGTATGCCCGTTAAAGCCGAAGATTGCACCTTAATAGTTAGTACCTACAATTGGCCCGAAGCACTTGAATTATCCTTACTGAGCATATTAGCACAACACGTGCTTCCGGGAGAATTAATTATTGCAGATGACGGCTCAACTGCCGAGACTCGGCAGCTTGTTGCTCACTATCAACAACTGTTTAGCATCCCCTTACAATATATTTGGCAAGAAGACATGGGGTTTAGATTATCTCAGATTAGAAACAAAAGTGTAGCTGCAGCAAAAGGGAAGTATATCTTACAAATAGATGGAGATGTTATTCTTCACCCAAAATTTGTACAAGATCACCTGGCTGTTGCAAGAGAAAAAGCCTTGGTACAGGGTTCGAGGGTAATGCTGGGACCCGTTATCTCACAAAAACTTTTAGAAAGCAAAAGAATCAATATCAACATTTTTGAACCTGATATTAAACGTAGAGAAAATAGCTTAAGAATAATCCCACTAAGCAATTATCTTATAGATCGATATAAAAACCGCTATCCGGTATATTTTGCCCGGGGTGCCAATATGGCTTATTGGAAGGAAGACTTTATTGCTGTAAACGGCTACAATGAGTCTTTTGAAGGTTGGGGACACGAGGATAGTGATTTAACTTTAAGAATGATGAATAATGGAGTTTCTAAACGTTATCTGAAATTTGCCGGCATTGTTTACCACCTGTATCATAAAGAATCAAACACAAAGGAAAACGAAAAAAAGAATTTCGAGATTCTTCAGAAAACGTTGAACGATAAAATCGTTAACACCGCTGGAGGGGTTAATCAATATCTAAGTTAATGCGACCTGGTATAGCCCTTATCATTTCAACCTACAACTGGCCCCAAGCCTTAGAACATTGCTTAAATTCGGTTTTAAAGCAAACACTAATTCCAGACGAAATAATTATAGCCGATGATGGTTCTGTAGAAGAGACCCGAAGTTTGATTGCACATTTTCAAGAAAAAGAACCCCGAATTAAACACATCTGGCATCCAGATGAAGGGTTTCGACTTTCGGTAATTAGAAACAAAGCTATTGCAAGTACAGGATGCGATTACATCATACAAATAGACGGCGATGTAATTATTCATCCTCATTTTATAGAAGATCATATGCGTTTTGCATACCAGGGATTTTTTATTTGCGGAAGCAGAGTATCTCTTAGCAAAAACTATAGCGAGAAAATATTAATCCAAAAAAGCTTTACCCCCAACTTATTTAAATTACCCATAGCTACTGTATTAAACAGTATCCGTATCCCTTTACTATCTTCCTTTTTGCTAAAACGATATAAAAAAAATAAACCACTTTCGTTAAGGGGCTGTAACATGTCTTTTTGGAAAAAGGATCTTATCAGGGTAAATGGTTATAACGAGGACATACAAGGCTGGGGAAGTGAAGATGCTGAACTTGCCATTCGGTTAATCAACTCAGGCATAAAAAAACATTTTTTAAAATTTAGCGGAATTGTATACCATATTTGGCATAAAGGAAGCACCCGCTCAAATCTCACTGCAAATGAAACTATTTTACAGCGCACTATTGATTTAAATATAAAGTGGTGTGATGCTGGTATACAGAAACAAACTAAAAATGCTTAAGGAAGAAGTTAATAAAGCTATTGAAGTTTTGCAATCTGGCGGACTCATCCTCTACCCTACTGATACGATTTGGGGTATTGGTTGCGATGCGACCAATCAAGATGCGGTGGCGAGAATCTTTAAACTGAAGGGGCGGGAAGAGGGAAAAAGCATGATCGTTCTGCTCGACAGCGAAAATAAACTGGATGGCTATGTAAATGAAGTACCCACTATCGCTTACGATTTGATAGCATATGCAGAAAACCCATTAACCATTATTTATTCCGGCGCTAAAAATTTAGCGCCTAATGTTATCGCATCCGATGGAAGTGTAGGCATACGCATTGTAAAACACCCCTTTTGTCAGCAGCTTATTCAGCGCTTCCGAAAACCCATTGTCTCCACATCAGCCAATTTAAGTGGCGAAAGCTCGCCTAAAAACTTTCATGCCATATCTGAAAAAATAATAAATGGCGTAGATTACGTTGTTAACCTGGAGCAAGAAGACCTCATCGAGAAACACTCATCAACCATTATGAAAATAGAGCCCGACGGGCGGTTTTCATTCATTAGAAAATAGTTTCCTTACTTTTGTAAGATTACATGAAAGCGCACCTTCAACATCCCGTATTCATAAAACTATCAAAACTTGCAGACGAAACCCAAACGGAAGTTTATGTAATAGGAGGTTTTGTAAGAGATATTTTTTTAAAGCGCCCATCTAAAGACATCGATTTCTTGGTGATTGGTAACGGAATCGCTTTTGCTGAAAAAGCGGCAAAAATTTTACGGACAAATCTTTCAATCTTTAAAAATTTTGGTACTGCCATGCTACGTTACCAGGATTTGGAAATAGAATTTGTAGGGGCACGGAAAGAATCGTATCGTGGCGATTCAAGAAAGCCTTTAGTAGAAAATGGAACATTAGAAGACGATCAAAAGCGTCGCGATTTCACCATTAATGCAATGGCATTAGTCATCAATGGCAAAAATTTTGGAGAACTTACTGATCCTTTTAATGGGATTAAAGACCTGAAAGATAGACTTATACGAACGCCGCTCAACCCGATTGAAACATTCTCCGATGATCCGCTCAGAATGATGCGAGCAATCCGCTTTGCCGCTCAACTAAACTTCCTCATTCATTCTGAAGCATATGAGGCTATAAAATTGAATAGAGAACGAATACATATTGTCTCGAAAGAGCGTATTACTGATGAACTCAATAAAATAATTCTATCTCCTAAGCCTTCCATCGGTTTTAAATACCTTTTCGATACCGGATTGCTGCATATTATTTTTCCTCAAATGACTCATCTTTATGGCGTAGATGTTATAGATGGAAAAGGCCATAAAGACAATTTTTACCATACCTTACAAGTATTAGATAATATAGCCGAAAATACCGATGATCTTTGGTTACGTTGGGCCGCCATTTTACACGATATAGCAAAACCGGCAACAAAACGTTTTGACAAACAACATGGCTGGACATTCCACGGGCATGAGGAGAAGGGAGCCCGCATGGTTCCTAAAATTTTTGCTCAACTGAAGCTTCCTTTAAACGAAAAGATGAAATTTGTACAAAAGTTAGTACAACTGCATCTTCGTCCTATTGTATTGGCTCAGGATATTATTACCGACTCGGCTTTACGAAGGCTATTATTTGAAGCTGGTGAGGCTATTGATAGCCTGATGGTGCTTTGCCATGCCGATGTAACCACTAAAAATGAATACAAGGTTAAAAAATACCGCCAAAACTTCGAACTCGTAAAACAAAAATTAAAAGATGTTGAGGAACGGGACAAAATACGAAATTGGCAACCCCCAATAAGTGGCGAAGACATTATGCAAATTTTTAACTTAAAGCCTGGAAAAGAGGTTGGGCTAATAAAAAACCAGATAAGAGAAGCTATTTTAGATGGTGAAATTAAAAACAACAGAGAAGAGGCCCTAAAATTCATGTTAAAAAAAGGAGAAGAATTAAATATTTTCCCTGTAAACCAGTCTATATAAAAAATATTAAACTTTATTAGCAAGAATACGTTATTGATACGCTGTTTTTTTATTTTTATAGCGTTATAAATTGATTAAAAACAATGGCCATCTACAGATTTAAAATTTCCTTTGAAGATTATGACGATGTGAGTCGAGAAATTGATATACGCTCCAATCAAACGTTTGAGGACCTTCATCATGCTATTCATCGTACTACCGGATACAATTCCGAGCAATCATCTTCATTTTTTGTATGCAACGATCAATGGATAAAAGCCGAAGAAATTGCCTACTTGCCAACACAACGAAAAGTGGAACAGCGTGTTGCATTAATGTCTAATTCAAAACTTAGCGGTTTTATTGACGATCCTCACCAAAAATTTTATTACACCTATAACTTTGATCGTCCTTATGATTTTCATGTAGAATTAATTAAAATTTTAGATGAAGAAAAAGGAAAAGAGTACCCCTTTATTGCTAAAACTATAGGCGAGGCACCTAAACCTTTAGGATTCGTCCCTATTCCTCCTGTAGAAGACCTGGATTCTGAGAACTTTGATTTCTTGCATGAAGCGGACTATGAGGCTGAGACAACCGAAGAAATGGAAGTTGTAGAGGACTTGGGTCTTGAAGTAACTGATGAGGAAGAACACAAAGATGCAGAAGAGGATGAAAGTGACGAGTTCTTGGATGAATTCTCAGACAATGAGAACTACGAATCTGACGATTACAGCAATAAAGAGGATTATTAATCTATTTACACAAGTACTAAAGAGCTAACTTGTGGCTAACTACCTTATAACAATTGTCGGTCCTACGGCAATCGGAAAAACAGACTTAGCTATTCATCTTGCCAAAGAATTCCATACCGGAATCCTGTCTGCCGACTCCCGCCAGTTCTATCGTGAGATGAGTATTGGCACAGCTAAACCCTCAGAAGAGGTGCTAAACCAGGTTACCCATTATTTCATTAATTCACTTCATATTCAGGATGAATATACGGTTGGCGATTATGAAAATGACGCGATAACCATTTTAAAAGAGATTTATAAAGAAAAAAATAGTGCCATACTGGTGGGTGGTTCAGGTTTATACGTAAATGCGGTGACACAAGGATTTGATAATCTCCCAAAAGCAGATGCAGCCATTAGAGAAGACCTGAATACGATATTAAAAGAAAAAGGTATTTATCCGTTACAAGAACAATTAAAAGAGTTAGACCCAGAGTATTATCAACAAGTAGACAGAAACAATCCCCAACGAGTTATCCGGGCATTGGAAGTTATGCTTGCTACCGGAAAGCCATTTTCATCTTATAGATTAAATATCGAGAAACCCAGACCGTTTAAAACAATCAAAATTGGGCTTAACACTAACCGGGAAGTATTATACAAGCGAATTAATAATAGGGTGGATGAAATGATTTCAGCGGGATTAATAGATGAAGTAAAACGTCTTTTACCTTATCAACACCTTAATGCGTTACAAACCGTAGGATACGCTGAACTATTTGATTACTTAAACGGGAAGACTTCCCTTGCAGAAGCAACAGAAAAAATAAAACAAAACACACGCCGATTCGCTAAACGCCAATTAACCTGGTTTCGAAAAGATTCTGACATTAAGTGGTTCGAACCGAAACAAGAAATGCAAATTATTAATTACCTACACGAAAAGATGAGATTACCCGACTAGAAATTTTTATCCGTTTTACCTTTTTCTATTTTTCTGAAGCTATATCTCATGATAGATTGAGTTATCAGAGCTAGCGGATAGAATAACACGATGAAATAAGTAAAGGAATAAAATAGAAAAGTTATCGGGGTTAAATAAAATGCTTCACCATCCACACCGGAATTATTGGCTGTTATTTTTCCATATATCATCCCTGAAAAAGGCAATAGAAATCCGAAAATAATAGTTGAGGTCGCCAATGTTAATATTGGCAAAAAATACCAATTCCAACTTGTCCATTCAATAATTGGTTTATAGAACAATAACCCGATAAGAAGCGAAGTTATTAAAGCACAAAGAAGATGCGGTAGCCACATTTCTCCCCAAATAGGAACACTACCTCCCACAATTCCAATAACCAAATACCAGAGCAAAGAAAAAACAAAAAGCACCAGGAATTTCAAAAAGTTAATTCTACCCATCCCGATATAAATCTTTTTTATTAAAAGTCAATATCACTAAGCCTGTGCTGTAGGCCCTCCAAAATTCAAAGGTATTCCTCCCTCTTCCTGGAACTTAATTCTACCGTTTATAGCCTCAAACTTTTCAATATTATCTTCCAATGCCTTAGCCAGCCTTTTGGCATGTTCTGGTGTAAGAACAATTCTGGATTTTACCTTAGCTTTAGGAACCCCCGGCATTACCCGAATGAAATCAAGCACAAATTCAGTATTAGAATGTGTAATAATTGCAAGATTAGAATAAATGCCTTCAGCAATATCTTCGGAAAGTTCTATGTTTAATTGGTTTTCGTTGTTTTGATCTTCCATGTTGTAAAAATAAAGAAGTCCTTCTAAAAATGACGAAAAGTTAGCAAATTTCGGATTTTATGATGATGCATTTCTTTCGACCTTTGAATCAAATTTGAATTATATGACTGAACAACAAAGCATTAACTATAAACGAATTGCAGAAGCAATAGCATATATTAAAACCAACTTTAAAGATCAGCCTAATCTTGACGAGGTTGCACAGAAAGTGCATTTAAGCCCCTTTCATTTTCAACGACTCTTCAGCGAGTGGGCAGGAACAAGCCCAAAGAAATTTCTACAATACATCAGCATAGAATATGCAAAAAGACTATTAAAAGAAAACCGGGCAACACTATTTGAAACCGCCCATGAAACAGGGCTTTCAGGCACAGGACGGCTACACGATTTATTTATCAACATTGAGGGTATGACACCTGC
>JANWIB010000143.1 GCA_025450155.1 Sphingobacteriaceae bacterium | reverse complement strand
TCCGTTTTCGGCTACTAATGGCATTAGCGATTGGGTTAATTCTTCAACCGTTTCGTTAAAAGCTTCCGAAGGAGTATGTCCCTTACTGCGTAGTACTTCATATTGTGCGGCAAAAATTCCCTGAATGCACCCCATTAGTGTTCCACGCTCTCCGGTTAGATCACTATAAACCTCTTTCTTGAAATTCGTTTCAAACAAATAGCCGCTTCCTACAGCAATGCCAAGAGCAACAACTCTATCCCAGGCTTTCCCTGTAGCATCCTGAAATATAGCATAACTGGAGTTTAATCCGCGTCCTTGTAAGAACATACGGCGTAATGAAGTGCCTGAACCTTTAGGAGCAACTAAGAATACATCTACGCCTGCTGGAGGAATGATTCCGGTTTGTTCATTGAAGGTGATACCAAATCCGTGAGAAAAGTACAATGCTTTTCCCGGAGTTAAATGTTTTTTAACCGTTGGCCAAAGTTCAATTTGAGCGGCATCACTTAACAGGTAACAAATAATAGTCCCTTTTTGAAGCGCTTCTTCGATTTCGAAAAGTGTTTCGCCCGGTACAAATCCATCAGCGACAGCTTTATCCCATGTTTTGGAATTTTTGCGCTGTCCTACAATCACATTAATGCCGTTGTCTTTTTGGTTTAGTGCCTGTCCGGGGCCTTGTACGCCATAACCGATAACGGCTACGGTTTCATTTTTTAATACTTCCTGTGCTTTTGCTAAGGGGAATTCTTCGCGGGTGACTACGTTTTCTTCTACGCCGCCGAAATTTAATTTTGCCATGTTGGTGTTGTCTTTATTTTCAATGTTCGTTTTTAAATTTTATTGTTTAAGCACAAGTAATCTTTTGATTTTTGTCATAACTTACTATACTTGTGTTTGTTAGGTGTGTGAAATGCCACTGTAATGATTTGTTGCTATCCAATTGACCTATTATTAAAAGATATTCTGTGTCATCGCTTTCTTTAAGTTTTTCATTGGCTTGTTGGATAATATCTTTAAAGTTTTGTACAAGTACATCAAAAACATAAGCATAATTACTTTTGTGATCAACATCCCAATTATAGGTAATCAATACCTTAAGTTTAGCTCTAAAATAGGTTAGTTTAACCATTTCTTGCCAACAGGAAAGTACGTTATTCTCATGCTCAATTAAAATTTCATATACAGGAGGGTAAAAAGAGTTTTCTAATCTTATTTCTCCTCTTTGACAAGTACCATCAGGAGATTCCATTGTAGATATTCCTTTAAAACAGCCTTTCTCTGCTAATGCTAAATCTACCAAGCCATCTTCTTTTCTATAGATCAACTCTGTAGAATTTGTAATAAAATTGCCAAGGGGAGAATCATTCTGCTCACTTCTTTTTGATCCTAAAATAAAATTTGTCCAATCCTTATTCAAGTTATATGATGCCAAACACTGGGGATTATTTATAATTATTTGCTTATAAAAGCCTATCCATATTTTTATAAATTCCGATGCTTTCATTATTTTGAGGGGTTAATATTTGAACTTCTTGAGTATGCAAATAATCTTTCCTATATTTTATCATTATAAATTCTGATGCTGGGTTTTTTGTCCAATATCATCACATCGTAAAAATATCACCTCGTTTATTCAGGTATTCATTTTCCACCACGTCAGGAGCAGGTTCTGTCCGTTCAAATTCCCGCAGTTTTACATTAAACCCACTACTACCTTTGATGATCGCTACCCGGGCGCTCCTTACAAATTCAATCAGTCCAAAAGGTTGCAAAACTTCTATTAGTGCATCGGTTTCTTCCCGATGGCCCGTGGTTTCGAAGACGGTATAATCCTTACGTATGACTACTGCTCGTGCTCCATATTGACGAAGGAGGCGTTCAACACTGGCTTTTTCTGCAATGTTGTCTGTAGGGACTTTATATAAGGCAAGTTCCTGCCAGATGACATCTTCGTTGGTATTGAAGTATACTTTAAGCACTTCTACCTGTTTTTCTATTTGCCTTGCTAATTTTCGTACGACATCTTCGGTTTCGTGAATAACGATATTGAAACGATGAATGCTTTCAATTTCAGAAGGTGAAGTATTCAGGCTTTCGATATTGATTTTTCTTCTTGAAAAAATGATGGCAATGCGATTAAGCAGGCCAATCTGATTTTCTGTATAAACCGTAAAGTTATATTCCCGTTTAGCCCCTCCTAAATCTTCTCCTTGAGGGAGAACTTTATTTGCTTTAGACATTTTATTTTGGTCTTTACTCATTTTTCTTATATCAAATATGGGAGGACCTTATTTCAGCCTGATTTCACTCACGCTACATCCTTGTGGAACCATTGGAAATACATTATTTTCTTTCGTTACCATTACCTCGAGCAGGAATGAACCTTGATGATTTAGCATTTCCTTTAATGCTTCTTTTAAATCCTTTCTTTCTGAAACGCTTTTGCCTGGAATACCGTATCCACTGGCTACGGTGACAAAATTTGGGCTGGTGATATTGACAAAGGAATAGCGTTTATCGTGAAAAAGCTCTTGCCATTGTCGCACCATCCCCAAAAATTCATTATTTAGGATAATGATTTTCACATGAATGCCACTTTGCATAATGGTTCCTAATTCCTGAATGGTCATTTGAATACCTCCGTCGCCGATAATAGCAACTACAGTGCGGCCAGGAGCTCCAAACTTAGCGCCGATGGCTGCAGGTAAGGCAAATCCCATTGTCCCTAAACCTCCGCTGGTGATATTGCTACGCGTGTGATTAAACTTGGCGTAGCGACAAGCGACCATCTGATGTTGACCTACATCGGTAACGATAATGGCTTCACTCTTGGTTAGTTCATTAAGTTGTTGTATCACTTCGCCCATGGTTATCTGTCCGGAAGAAGGGAAAAGTTCATCTTGAATAACGGCTTCAATCTCTTGTTTTTCATAATTTCTGAATTTTTGAAGCCATGCTGAATGATCGTTTGATTGAATCAATTCTGTAATTAATGGTAGGGTCTCCTTACAATCGCCCCAAACCGGTACTGTTGCCTTTACATTCTTATCAATTTCGGCAGGATCAATATCTAAATGGATAATTTTTGCTTGTTTAGCGTACTTATCTAAACGTCCGGTTACCCGGTCATCAAAGCGCATCCCAATGGCAATCAGGACATCACATTCATTGGTCAGTACATTGGGGCCGTAATTTCCGTGCATGCCCAGCATGCCCACATTAAGCGGATGATCGGTTTTAATGGCGCCAGCGCCAAGAATTGTCCAGGCCGCAGGAATTCCACTTTTTTCTACAAAAGCCTTAAACTCGTTTTCCGCATATCCAAGTAATACACCTTGTCCCCATAAAATGAAAGGTTTCTTAGCTTGGTTGATCAGTTCTGCGGCTTGCTCAATATATTCTTTACGAACAATTGGCTTAGGACGATAGCTTCGAATGTGATCGCAAGGCGTATATCCCGGATAGGAAAATTTTTGTATTTGTGCGTTTTTGGTAATATCAATTAAAACTGGTCCCGGGCGGCCGCTTCGGGCTATATAGAAGGCTTTTGCAATCACTTCGGGGATCTCTTCTGCATCGGTAACTTGGTAATTCCATTTGGTAACAGGTGTGGTAATGTTGATGACATCGGTTTCCTGAAAAGCATCTGTTCCTAGGAGGTGTGCAAAAACCTGCCCGGTAATGCAAACTAAGGGCGTACTATCAATTAAAGCATCGGCTAAACCGGTTACTAGGTTGGTAGCTCCGGGGCCACTGGTTGCAAAAACAACTCCGACTTTACCTGAAGACCGGGCATAACCTTGCCCAGCATGGATACCTCCTTGTTCATGGCGAACTAAGATATGGCTTAGTTTATCCTGATAATCGTACAAGGCATCATAAATAGGCATAATAGCTCCTCCGGGATAACCGAAGATGGTATCTACTCCTTCTATCAGCAAGGCCTCTAATAATGCAGCACCTCCTGTTAATTCTACTGCTTCTTTTTGTTCAGGAATGGTAATGGTTGCTTGTTGCCTGGTATCCATCTTTAGAGATTTTAGATGTGAGATATTAGATTTTACTTTTATTATCTACTTCTCTTTTGTATTAGCTTTTCCTTTTGACTTTTACCCTTCTACTTTTAACTTTTTAAGCGTCGGTTATACAGCCTTCTGCCGCTGATGTTACCTGTTTAGCATATTTATACAGAATACCTTTGCTTACTTTTAAAGACGGTTTTTGCCAACTGGCTTTTCGTTCTGCTATAACTTCGTCTGTTACTTTTAACGTAATACTTCTGATTATCGCATCAATTTCAATCGTATCATTATCTTTTACCAAAGCGATCAATCCACCTTCAAATGCCTCGGGCGTGATATGACCCACCACAAAACCATGTGTGCCACCACTAAAGCGACCATCGGTGATTAAGGCAACGCTTTTTCCTAATCCAACTCCAATTAAAGCGGAAGTGGGCTTGAGCATTTCGGGCATGCCGGGAGCTCCTTTTGGCCCTACGTTGCGTATTACCACCACATCACCGGGCTTTACACGGCCATTTTGTATACCATGAATCAGTTCAAACTCACCATCAAACACTCTGGCAGGCCCTACAAAACGTTCGCCTTCTTTTCCTGTGATTTTAGCTACACTTCCACCTTCTGCCAGGTTCCCGTATAAGATTTGCAGGTGTCCGGTTGCTTTTATCGGTTTTTCCAAAGGCAGAATGATCTTCTGATTTTCAAATTCCAGGTCAGGAACACTTGTCAGGTTTTCAGCCAGCGTTTTTCCAGTACAGGTTAAACAGTCGCCATGAAGCAGTTCGTTTTTTAATAAATATTTCATCACAGCAGGAACCCCACCAATTTTATGAAGGTCTTCCATCATGTATTTACCACTTGGCTTCATATCGGCAAGAACGGGTATCCGGTTACTCACTTCCTGGAAATCATCTTGTGTTAAATTTACGTCCACACTTTTAGCCATTGCAATGAGGTGTAATACCGCATTGGTAGACCCGCCTAAAACCATAATGGTAACAATGGCATTTTCAAATGCCTTTTTGGTCATGATGTCTGATGGCTTGATATCTTTTTCCAATAGCAGGCGAATTGCTTTTCCGGCAGCCAAACATTCTTGTTTTTTTTCTTCACTTAAAGCTGGATTGGAAGAGGAGTAAGGTAAGCTCATCCCTAAGGCTTCAATGGCTGCTGCCATGGTGTTTGCCGTATAAATACCGCCGCAGGCACCGGCACCAGGGCACGAGTGTTTTATGATTTCTTTAAAGTCGATCTCATCCATCTGACCGGCCATTTTTTTACCGAGGGCTTCAAACGCGGAAACAATATTTAAGTCTTCGCCTTTATAATGTCCGGGTGCAATGGTGCCGCCATAAACCATAATGGAAGGGCGATTTAAACGTCCCATAGCCATTACCGAGCCGGGCATGTTTTTATCGCAGCCAGGTAAAGCTATTAGAGCATCGTAGTATTGGGCTCCGCAAACAGCTTCAATCGAATCGGCAATAATGTCGCGGCTTACCAGCGAATAGCGCATACCTTCTGTTCCGTTGCTCATGCCGTCGCTGACACCAATGGTGTTAAAAATTAACCCGACCAGGTTGTCATCCCATACGCCTTGTTTCACTGTTTGGGCTAAATCGTTCAAATGCAGGTTGCAGGTATTTCCATCGTAACCCATGCTTACGATACCCACTTGGGCTTTATTCATGTCTTCATCTGTCAATCCGATGCCGTAAAGCATGGCTTGAGCTGCAGGTTGTGTAGGGTCTTGTGTAAGTGTTTTGCTATAGCGGTTTAATTCCTTAACTTCTTTGGTTGGTGATTTCATAATAACCGTGCTGGTGTTTAGCAAACTATTTATCGCTCACAAATATGTACGAATAAATTTAAATAAACAAATAAATAGACTAAAAATAAAATTGGTTTTTGGTATAGAAAGAGCTATGCTATGACAGTAATTTACTAGCATCTTTGATGGTGGAGACAATGCTCTTTGAAATAGTTTCAGTTATAATCCCACTAATTACCATTTCTCCTGTTTTTCCTAATAATAATTGAACCCAGGTTTTTTTGCCTAAGAAGAAAAGTTCTTTTAACGAATCCAGTTCAGATTTTAGATCATCGTAAATTATTTCTTGACCATTTTTTAATGTTTGAAGATCAGAAAGAATTTTATCCAATTTTGATTCTGCTTCATCTCTTTCTTCAATGGAAAATTGATCATTATTTGTTCGGATACCTAGTCGATTTAATTCTTGAGTTAAAAAGTATTCAATAGACTCATGATCATAACTGGTTGGACAATCATTTTTAGTAGTGCAAATTTGAAGATGATTTTGATGTTCTCTTGCGTTCTGTTCTAAAATAACTCTTAGAAATGTTATCTTGTCCGCATTGTCTTCAATATTATATATCTCTGATTTTACTTCTTCAATAACCTGTTCATGTTCTATAACTTGTCCTAAAATAAATCTTTGGGCAAGTTTTTCAGCTCTTCTATTTATATAATTCATATTTATTGTACGATTTAATACATAAACACAATCTAAATAAAATAAATAAAAAGTAGAGTAATTAAAAAGCGGAAAATTCTTGCTATTTGAATAGTCTTTTTATGTGCCAGATGTTAAACATTATGTACGACAGAACAAAGAAATTTATTATTAACCTATTCCCTCAGCCAACACAATAATCTTATTACTGATTACTTCCACTACGCCGCCTTTGATAAAAAAGCTTTCGCTGCCCTTTCCGTTGCGGATCGTCACTTTTCCGTCTTCCAAAGTAGAAATAATAGGAGCGTGGCCTTTTAGTATTTCAAAAGATCCTTGCACACCAGGGACGGTTACCGAATTTACTTCTCCTTTATAAAC
>JANWIB010000142.1 GCA_025450155.1 Sphingobacteriaceae bacterium | reverse complement strand
CGGTGTTCTCAACAACTTTATCTGGGGGCGTATTATTGGCATTCGGATCAACTGAAGGCTCTTCAATGCTCATGTAATCATCACCCATTCCTTCGGGTGCAGTGCCATAATTTACTACAAAACCTCCTGTGCCCACTTCTTGTGGCTGAGACATGCCGAATACAATAAAATAACTGATAGCCACAAGTATCCCCATAAATAGGGATGAGAATAATATGGCCTTGGGATAATTATTTTCTTCGCGATATTGCATTTTATTTAGGCTCTGTTGCCAATACCAGTTTTACACCAAGTTTGTTAGAAATATCCATAATTTGAACTACATCCTGTATGGCAACTGTACGATCTACATATAGAACAATGGTTAATTCCTGTACTTGTTTTAAATAACCTTGAATTCGTGGCGATAATTGATCTAACGTTACGGGTTGCTTTTCAATAAAATATTGCAGGTTTTTATCTACGGCTACCGTTATCGTTTTTTTTGATACCGACTGCCCCGAATCTGATTTAGGAAGCAATAACTTAATGACGTTTGGATTGGTTACCGTAGAAGCAATCAGAAAAAACAACAGCAGGAAAAACATAATGTCGTTCAGCGCTGAAGTATGCACTTCTGCATGTGGTCGTTGCCTTCTTCTTAAATTCATCGTCCGGGTTCTTCTAATAAATCAATAAATTCAACAGCATCCGTTTCAATTCTCAGTATCACTCTGTCAACCATAATATTTAGTACATGATAGCCGATATAAGCAATTACTCCGATCATTAAACCTGCAGCAGAAGTAATCATTTTTTCATAAAGTCCTCCCGCAATAATACCAATGCTAATATTATCTGATAACGATATGTTATAGAAAATTCGTATAACTCCGGATATCGTACCAATAAATCCGAGCATAGGGGCAATACCGG
The DNA here is from genome assembly GCA_025450155.1 of Sphingobacteriaceae bacterium. Taxonomy (GTDB): domain Bacteria; phylum Bacteroidota; class Bacteroidia; order Sphingobacteriales; family Sphingobacteriaceae; genus JANWIB01. The sequence continues at coordinate 4,983 of JANWIB010000142.1, read as the reverse complement.
CTACAATACCTAAAATGCTGATATTCTTTTCCAGTTTAGATACTTCCAGTTTTCCTACATTTTCAATAGCGCCTTCAATATCCTTAATAGGCCTCCCAATACGCAAAAGTCCTTTTTGCAACATTCGGCCCAATGGGGTATTGCTATTTCGACAAAGCGCTGTAGCCGAATCTAATTGGCCTGAAAGGATGCTGGACTTAACTTGTTGCATTAAATTTGACTCCTTTTTTGAAGCTTTTCTGATGGTAATATAGCGTTCAATAAATATGACCAGACCCAGAAAAAACAGAAATCCTATCGGGATCATTACCCAGCCACCTTTAATTAAAAGGTCTATAAAACGAAGTTCTTGTACGGTTTGTGCTGTGGCGGTTCCTGCTGCATTTGCAGCGGGGGCTAGTGAATCAACTTGAAGTAAAAACATGTTTATCGTTTTGCTTTATCTTTATTTTTTAATTTGTAAAATCCAGGCATTGGCATTTATATCAGCCTGTATTCGTTTTTGTTCTGTTTGTGCCTTTTCTTTATCAGTAAATGATCCCAAACTAACTTTTATCAGCTTCCCATTTTTATCGTTTACAATTCGGGCATCAATTCCTTTGGCTTTCATTTGTGCAATATATTTTTCAGCCTCATTTAAACTTCGTAAAGATGCGCCAATTATTTCATAAGTGGTAGTCTCTTTTGGAGTAATTGTTTGGGTTTGGGTTGTGATATGTAGAATAGTATCGGGAACTTTCTCAACTTCGAATCCTTGTTGTTGTAGAGCATTTAATATAGTATCCTTTGTTGCTAAGGAATCTTTTTTCACCGTAAATCCTTGGGCGGCTAAAATACTATCGGCTGTTGCTAACGATTCTTTAGTAGTTTCAGTCTTCTCGGCCGGGATTATCTTTTTGGGTTGAGCGGATGGTAAAACCTTTTTAGTTAAATCATTAAAGAAGTTGGGGTAATAATTTAAAACACCGATTGTACCTAAAGCAATTATAGCAATTAAAACCATCAGAATTATGGGCCAGGCTTTCCTGGTTTTTACTTCTGTTTCGACTAAAATAGCTTCTTCCGGCTGAATTGCGTATTGGTCTATGCTTTGTACAAAGCTTGCATTTTCTTCTGAAATAATCTCTTTTTGGGGAGTAGGAGTAGCAGGTGTATGAACTTCGCGTATTTCTAGTTCTTTAACTGGGGGTAAACCGTAGTATTCTCCGGTAACATAACTATCAGAGGGGGTAAAAAGATATTGATCGGCATGAGTGCTTAACGTTCCTAAAGGCGAAATATCGGCTATGCCATGGGTTTTTAGATCAGACTGAATAGTAATGCCAAACTGCTCAGCAAAATATTTTGCGGATGGTAATGTGAGGTTTTTAACCTTAGAGATATGCTCAGCTAATACGATTGAATCCCCTTCGCCGGCAATAAAGCTAAGGTCTTTTTTAGGGGGAAAGAAGGCGTTGTTGGCTTGATCAAATGTTGACTCAAAAGACTTTTGATAAAGCGTACCTACTCCCGGAATGCTCACTTCCTCCTTCTCATCCAACAAATCCGTAATATATTGAGCAACATCCATCCCAGCAAAATTACTTCTTAAATCTAAATCAGCAAAGCACTATCAGAACGAATAATTCAATCCGCCCAAAACAGTTATACCCAGTTTAGGATAATATAGATACTGTTGATATTTGGTGCCAAAAATGTTATTTACACGTAAGTAAACCCCAATTTTTTCTTTAAAGCGATATTCTCCACCGGCACTAAAGTCAATAAAACTTTTGATGCGGACTATTTGCTCTTGCAGAGCAGGTGTAAAGGTGTACGTTTTAGCTTTGGTAGCGCCATTGAAAAGTACTTCACCATCTACGCTGAATTTTTTGTTTATAGATAGCCTGGCATTTGATACTAAACGGAAATTAGGCTTATACCATGCTTCTTTTTCGGTGGCAAGGCTATAATTATTCATATTAACTTTTCCTGTCCAGGTAAAAGTCTCAGAAGCATTTACACTAATTTCTCCTTCAAAACCTAATATTTTACTGTTTCCATCATCGTAAACTACGTCGAATTTGTTTAACCCGGCAACATTGTTCACAAATAAAGGCATATCTTGTATCCTCTTATAAAAAACAGCAGCTTTAAATCCAAAACCAGATCCGGCATTTCCTTTAATCCCGCCATATAAATTCATTTTCTCTACCGCATTTACAATAGGGATGTTGCTGCCAATAAAAGGATTTTCGTTTGCCAGATTGCGTAGTGAAGTTTTAAGAATATCACCGCTATATCCGCCAAAAATGGTAGCAAAACCAGATATTACCGGGAACTCGCCACTAACGGCTGGGAATAAATTGGTTCTTGAGTTATCGCCAAACTCCTGTACAAAGTTTAATCCGATAATTAACTTATAATTCTCCCCCTGAAATTTTACATAAGGGTTCGCTCTGAAGATGTTGTTCCCTAAATTATAGGAAGCATCTTTTGTTGTGGTGAGGTCAACAGAAGTATTTGCACCAAAATTAAATTGGTTCCAGGTTTTATTTAAAAAGCCACTTACAGCAACTGAGGTTTCTTTCCCCTGGTAATAATTTTTAAGGAAATAAGCATCGGCTTTTGCCGCGTAAGTAAAACCCGCATCATCTTCTACATAGTTTTTTAATAGCTCTCCTTTTAAAGAAATTGTGCTGTAACGCTGCTTCGCAAGAGCTGTATTGGCTAATGGGTCGGGGTTAGATCCATAAAAGTAAGTAGCATAACGGTCAAAGCCAACCTCGCCATTTACCGTGATGGCGTTCATAATGCTTCGTCCAAAAATTGCCGCTTGTTGATGCGAAAACTTTTGCCGATCCATACTGCCTTGCTGGTTTAAGTGCTTAAAAAACATTCCGGCTTGCAAGGCTTTGTCTTTTCCTGTATTTAAATAAATCTCACCCAATCCAGTACGATAATTTCCAGCGCCAATTTTTACCAAATTGTTTTTAAGAACGACTTGTTGTTCCTCTGCTAAACGCTGTGCCTGCAAACGACCGATTTCAGTGTTTAATTCAAATTTATTATCAAAAACGTTGTAGTTAAGTTCTGGCTTAAAAGGCTTGCTATTATCTAAATCGGGGCTTCTCCTGATTTTTACCGCGTCCGCTAAAACTGGTTTATAAGGCCTTACCACTTCAATTTCTTCTGTAATTGTTCCGGTAGGATTTTCCTGTTTTTTAGTATCTGTTTTTGCAGCGCCCGGTTTCTTAGGCCCGGTTTTGGTAGTGTCGGTTTTAATTTGAGCGGATCCGCTACTTGCCCAGGCAAGCACACACAAAAGAAAACTATAGCTGAAAATATGTTTGTTCAATCGCATTAGCTTAATTCTTCTTAGTCTTATCGTTTAGTTTTTCCAATTTTTCTTTAGCTGTTGGAATAATATCATCATCCCCCTCATAATTGTCTATCACACTTTGCAAAGTACTTTTTGCCTGAAATTCATCTTTGGTAGCTACAAAATTATCGGCCAGTAAAATAAAGCTTTTAGTAACCCAGTAATCGTGTGAAGGCATTTTATTAATGACTTCATAAGCCGTTTTTTGAGATGCTTTATAATCACCTTTTACATATTGAAGATAAGCTATTGTATATTTCGCTTCAGCCGCGGATACAGTTTGCGTTTTTGTAGCAACGTCAGTAAGTTCTTTAACCGCTGTTGTCGTATCGCCTTTCATTAAATGGGCTTTACCGGTAAATAATTCGGCACGCAATTTTTCTTCAGGAGAAGATTTTTCAAAATTTTTCACTGAGGTGGCATATTTTAAAACTTCATCCGGATTGTTCATGCTGCTATAGGCCTCCATTAAATTGTTGACAGCAAAACTGTAATGCGATTTATATTCTGAATTTAGTTCGAGTTTTTTCAGATATACAATTGCCTCGTTATATTTTTTCTGATTAAGGAAGATATTAGAAGCACTGATTAATGCCCGTTCAGTATATTCACTGGTCCAATCATTCAGGATGAAGTTATAATCAGGAATTGCTTCATCCGGCCTTTTAAGTTTTACAAGGCTTTCTGCCCGGATGAATTTTGCATGTTTTTCATGAATTGGGCGTGGAAATTTATCGAAATAAGCATTGATGGCTTCAAAAGCCTCTTGAAATTCGCCTTTTAAGAAACGATTATTTGCGGCTTCAAAGGTTACGTTATCCTGCTCTGCAGTACTTAAATTCCCAATGTTGGTGCTGTTAGCATAGGTAATGAATCCATCTGCATCGCCTTTATCGAGATAAATATTTTTTATCGATACTAAGGCTTGTTGCGCTTCATTGGTAGTGGCGTATTCGTTTACTACCCGTTGAAAGGTTTTTAGAGCCTCTGCATCATTATCCTGGTTGTATTGCACTAAACCGACGGTAACTAAAGCCCGTGGAACGTAGCTGCTGCGTGGATATTTAGCAATAAGTGTGGTTAAGTCAGTTTTAGCTTTGTCATAATCACCCTTAACGAAATACGTGTACGCAATTTCAAATCCGGCATCGTCTGCATAGTTAGAATTGGGATATTGCTTTAAAAGTGATTGATGAGTAGCGATTTTTCCGTCATTTTGTCCCTGCAAACCTTGAATCATACCTCGTTGAAATAACGCGTAATCTTCGCCCTGAGCATTCCATGCAATAATTTTATTGTATTGTTGCAAGGCTTTTTCATAATCTTTTAAAACGAAGTACGAATCTGCCAGGCGTAAGGTGGCATCTTTAATGGTATTCTGATCTTTTTCATCGCCTTGTAAAAAGCGCTCAAAATAGGTGGCAGATTTGCTATAATTCTCATTACGATAAGCCGAATAGCCCAATGCGTAATTGGCGTAGTTATACAGGTTGGTGTTTTTCGCTACCGGTAAAGAAAGAAATTTTTCAAATTGCGTTATAGATTCGCCATATTTTCTTACCTCATACATGGATTCTGCCATCCAGTAGGCGCTTAGGGCTTCAAAATCTTCGTCTGTAGCG
>JANWIB010000141.1 GCA_025450155.1 Sphingobacteriaceae bacterium | reverse complement strand
TCTTTACAAGCAATTCGTCTAAATCTAATTTAGCCATTTCCCGCAGCTCATCGTCTTTTTCGGCAACTAAAATTTGTTTATTCGCATCAATATTGCTGACCACGTTCTTGTAAACTTTATACTCCTCTACAATTTTACCCAGGTCTTTATATTCTTTATTGAGTTGAGCGAAACGCTTCATGTCTTTCATGGTATCGGGATTGCTTAAATCACGCTCCACTTCTTCCCAACGTTGTTTTATAGCTTCTAACTTTTCTAACATACTTTTAAAAAATCGAAATGGCCATGATTCTATGGCCTCTGTTTTTTACCTCTTCAATAAGATTTGCAAAAATACGGCTTTTTAGTCAATACTGAGACACTGGCATTAATCTGACAAAAATTTCTGCTATTGAAACAAGTTGACTGTTTTTACAGTTTTTTATACACTATCTATATAGTTTTTAACTGAATGGAAGATTTTTACAATATTTTGGAATTAGACCCTTCATCTTCAAATCAAGAAATAAAAGAGGCTTATCGAAAGTTGTCAAAAAAGCTTCATCCAGATGTTGATCCGGGAAATTCGGAATTAGAGGAAAAGTTTAAGGCCCTTCAGGTTGCATATTCGGTACTTAAAGACCCCATAAAAAAAAAGGCTTATGACACTCGTTTAGAGGCGCATAAAAATTATTTAGAACAAATTAAAACGTATGCCAGAAATATAAATCCTATACATTCAAAAAATAAACCCGATTATATTAAACAGGAAAAAAAGAATGATGTAAGCCTGCTTTGGCTCTTAAAGAATCGCATTAAAAAGAAAGATGCGTACCAACTTGGAGCAGGAATTTTAATTCTATTTATAATTTTTTCAGTAATTATCTTTTTAGAAAGGAAATTTTATAACGGTGCCCAGTATTTAGAAACTACTACCGAACCCGTACCGACCACCCCCTTAGATTCAATGGAATATATTAAAGGCTATAACGATTCGCTTTCTATAAAAACCGAGGCCTCTTCTATCAAAAACAAGTAATCAATACTTGCTATTCATTCAATTTCGTGAGTTAAAGGAATAAATATATACCTGGTTACCGGTAGATAAAGATAGTATTTTATTCCCTAAAGCCGCTTGTTGTATATTTTTCATGGGCAAAGGTTCAGGTTGTAAATTATACGTTTGAATATTTAATCTTTTTAACGAGTTGTTATCCAGGTATATAATTTCCTCATTATTTATTTGAAACTGATTGAGGGAATCGACTAAAATTGTTTTTATATACGAACCAAACCGATCGAATTGCAATATTCCGGTTTTTTTATCGTACAGATATACAAATTGGCTGTTTGTTATTAAAATCTCAGGCTGAACTTTGACACTGGTTTGCTGGTAAATATTTCCTGCTGAATATTCATCTATAAAATCATTACTAAGTTTGTGTAGTTCCTGATTATTTTGATCATACACCCAAATTCCATTATCATTTGCAGTTGCCGCTAAGGTTATTCGTTTAGAAACATCCCTGTTAAAAGTGTATCTCGATATTTCTGAGAGTGTATTATTTAAGATAATGATTTGCTGAAACAGCGGATAAAAAATTAGTACTCGTAACGGATCGGTAACATCTATCTGAAAGTCATTCCCAAAATCTTTGTTGCTATACCTGTAAAGAAACTTTCCCGATGCATTGTATTTAAGTAGTTCGTTCTTCTGAGTAATTAAGTATATATTATCTAAACGATCTACCGATAAAAATTTAACACTGGTATCAATCCTGGCTATCAGGTTAAATTGGTATTTAGATTGGCCCTTTGCTGAAAATATCATAAATACCATGCTGCAAAACAGCATCAAAGAAAAAATAGCTATAGGGATATGAAATCTCAACTTTCGCATTCTAAATAAATTAATTCCTGTGATCAATATTAGTTAAAAAACTAATTCGTAGCACTACAAAACACATCAATAAGTTAAGACGTTATTAGGTTCTTGCAGGGATAGATTAATAATTACTCGATATTTGTTCACATGACATCTTTAGCTCCTTTAGCAGAACGCATGCGCCCCTCCTCTTTAGATGAGTATGTGGGCCAGCAACACCTGGTTGGCCAAAATGCTATTTTACGTAAAGCTATTGAGAGCGGGAATTTACCTTCTCTCATTTTGTGGGGGCCACCTGGAGTTGGAAAAACAACCTTGGCCTATATTATATCCCAACAACTAAGCAGGCCGTTTTTTAGCCTAAGCGCCATCAATTCTGGGGTAAAAGAGGTACGCGAAGTCATTGAAAAAGCAGTTAAGCTGAAAGAGGAAAAAGAAAACTTGCCGATTTTATTTATTGATGAAATTCACCGTTTTTCAAAATCGCAACAAGATTCACTACTGGGCGCTGTTGAAAGAGGGTTAGTGACTTTAATTGGCGCTACGACAGAAAATCCTTCTTTTGAAGTAATTTCCGCCCTACTTTCCCGCTGCCAGGTTTATATTCTTAAACCTTTAACAGCCGATGATTTAGTTGAATTATTAAATCGTGCTTTAAAAGAAGATACACATTTAAGCAGAAAACAAGTCGAAATAAAAGAACACGAAGCGCTTCTTCGCCTCTCTGGCGGAGATGCCCGTAAGCTGTTAAATATTCTCGAACTGGTAATTAACGCTTCGGAAAAAGATGAGATAGAAATTACGAACGAGTTGGTTTTAGAACATGTACAGCAAAATCTGGCTCTGTATGATAAGGCCGGCGAGCAGCATTACGACATCATATCAGCCTTTATCAAGTCCATTCGTGGCAGCGACCCCAATGCGGCCGTTTACTGGTTGGCTCGCATGATTGCCGGTGGGGAAGACCCTTTATTTATTGCCCGCAGGCTTTTGATTCTGGCTTCAGAAGACATCGGAAATGCTAATCCCAATGCGCTTTTATTAGCCAACAATTGTTTTCAGGCGGTAAACGTTATCGGCTGGCCTGAATCTCGCATTATACTTTCTCAAACGGTTACCTATCTGGCTTCTTCGCCTAAAAGCAATGCCAGTTATGAGGCCATAAACAAGGCACAGGATTTGGTTGCTAAAACCGGAGACCTGCCTGTACCGTTACCCATTCGCAATGCGCCAACCCAACTGATGAAAAATATCGGTTATGGAAAAGATTACAAATATTCGCATGCCTACGAAGGAAACTTTGAAGAGCAGGAGTATTTTCCGGATAAATTGAGTGGAACGTTGTTGTATGATCCGGGCAATAATACCAGTGAGCAAAAACTACGCGAACGACTTAAATCGCTTTGGAAAAACAAGTATAATTACTGATAAATTATGAACTTAGACCTTACCGGAAAACGTGCTTTAGTATGCGGCAGCAGCCAGGGAATTGGAAAAGCCGCCGCCATTGAACTTGCATTGCTTGGCGCCAGTATAACGCTTGTAGCCAGAAACGAGAAGAATCTCAAAGAAATAATTCAACACCTACCGGCGGATGATACCGAATCACATCACTACTTGGTGATCGATTTTAATAACCCCGCGGAACTTCAGGAAAAAGTTACTGAATACGTTAAGGAGCATCCGGTAGATATTCTGGTTAATAATACCGGTGGACCGCCTGCAGGTTCAGCTATTGACGCTGATCTTTCAGCCTACACAAAAGCTTTTTCCGCTCACTTGATATGTAATCAAATTCTTGCACAAGCTACCGTTAAAGCAATGAAAGATGCCGGTTGGGGAAGAATTATTAATATCATTTCCACCTCTGTAAAAACACCCATAAAAGGATTAGGCGTCTCAAACACCATCCGGGCGGCCGTAGCCAATTGGGCTAAAACACTATCCTTCGAACTGGCTCCATTTGGTATAACGGTAAATAACGTTTTACCTGGTTATGCCCTAACATCACGTTTAGAGGAGTTAGTAAAAATCCGAGCGGAAAAAGCGGGAGAAACAGCAGCAGAAATAAAATTGGGAATGCTGAAAGAAGTTCCAGCCGGAAGATTTGGAGAAGCCGGGGAAGTAGCGGCTGCCATCGCTTTTTTAGCAAGTCCGGCTGCCGCTTATATCAATGGGATTAATATTCCGGTTGATGGAGGAAAAACTCCAAATTTATAAGCGCTTATAGTTGATTATTTAAGTTTTTAACTAGAATTCTCATTTTTCCCAGTTCTTTTTAGTGGTCAAAATATGCTCAAGGTGATGTTCCCCATGCCAGGCATATAAGCCCAATACTTCTTTTAGCACAAATGTTTTATTGTGTTCCGGATGGATGTAGGTTTTATCAAAATCTTCGGGTGTTAACGATTGGAGAAATATCACCCAACGTTGATGAAGGCTTTCTAAAAGTTTTAACGATACTTCAACCGGAGCATGTTTTGCTTCGGCACATTCGGCCCAGCGATCCTCATGGTAAGGACGTATAATGGGATTTTCTTCTGTAATCGCTAATTTAAAACGAACGTATGCGTTTAAATGACTATCTGGTAAATGATGAACAACCTGTCTTAACGTCCATCCACCCGGTCTGTATGGCGTATCCAACTGTTCATCTGATAATTTTGCAACTGCCAATCGCAATCGTTCAGGCAAATCCGCAATTTGTTTTATCCATTCATTAATCTGCTTATTATCAATTAATTCAGGTTTACGAAAGTGTCCAATTGGATACTTTAATTGTTCCAGATTTTGATCCATATTTTATAGGCGTATTTTTTAGAAAAATAACTTATTATTACATTCTAATAAGTACAAAGTTAATCACACATGGTTAGATATTCTTTTATTTTATTCCTGTTTTTAGCAATTTTCAGCTCACTTTCAGCACAAACCATTAAAACCAAAGTACTCGTTATTGGCGGAGGGGTAAACGGAATAGGTGCCGCAATTCAGTCAGCACATTCGGGTGTAGAAACCGTGCTCATTGAAAAAAGCAACCAATTGGGTTGGGGAATAGCGTTAGATACCACCATTCAAATTGGACTTCAGGCAGATTTTTTAAAGCATTTTAAACAGGTTGATCGCAGTATTGCCGATTCTCCGCCTATTACAGAAGATGAGCTGGCAACCGGAGTATTAAAAGGGTGGACAGACACCATTAAAAACCTATCTGTTATGTTAAGTGCAGGGGTAAAAAAGGTAGAAAGATCTGGAAAGCGGTGGGAAGTAACTTTAGCTGATGGTAGAACTATAAAAACAGATATTATAGTCGATGCAACTACCACAGATTCTGTTGTTAAGCAAGTCGCATCCGACATTCTTAAATTAATTTATCCGCCTGATACTTTAGCTATTAACTCGT
>JANWIB010000140.1 GCA_025450155.1 Sphingobacteriaceae bacterium | reverse complement strand
ATTAAAAACTTTTCGTACACTTCTTCAATGGTACCCTCGTATTCACCCAAAGCAGTAGCAATAGTTTTCAACCCAACCGGCCCACCTTTAAATTTATCAATAATGGTCATCATGATTTTATTATCCATTTCATCCATACCATGTTCATCTACATTTAAGGCATTAAGCGCATACTTGGCTATTTCGGTATCAATGCTGCCATTACCTTTTATTTGGGCAAAATCGCGGGTCCGGCGTAATAACGCATTGGCAATACGGGGTGTTCCGCGGCTTCGGCGGGCAATTTCATAAGCGCCTTCTTCGGTTATGGGCGTTTTCAAAATGGAGGCCGAGCGTAACACGATGGTGGTTAGCAACTTGGAGTCGTAATACTCCAATCGGGAATTTATTCCAAAACGTGCCCGCAACGGCGAAGTAAGTAAGCCGGAACGTGTAGTGGCGCCGACTAAGGTAAAAGGGTTCAGCGAAATTTGTACCGACCGAGCATTAGGGCCGGTTTCCAGCATAATATCTATGCGAAAATCCTCCATCGCCGAATACAGGTATTCTTCTACTAAGGGACTTAAACGATGAATCTCGTCAATAAAAAGGATATCGCCTGCATCAAGGTTGGTTAATAATCCGGCAAGGTCGCCAGGTTTATCTAAAACCGGGCCGGAGGTAATTTTAATATTCACCCCCATTTCGTTAGCAATGATATTGGAAAGCGTGGTTTTTCCTAATCCCGGAGGTCCATGCAACAGCACATGATCTAAGGCTTCGCCCCGCAGTTTAGCCGCCTGAACAAATATTCTTAAATTTTCCAGAATCTTATACTGGCCCGTAAAATCTTCGAAAGCCTGTGGGCGAAGCGCATTTTCTACTTCGCGTTCCGCGGGCGATAATCGTTCAGCGCTCGGATCAAGATTCTCGTTAAGCATTAGGCTAAAATACAGGTAAATTTGTCGGATGCAAAACTTACAGGAACTTACATCCCCGGTAATTTTATTCCGGCAGCTTTCAGGTGACCGATCAGCTGTTCTTGTAATTGCAGTTTACTGTCGCTAAATCCATCGGCGTTTACCCATAAATTAATCGTTAACTTGTATCCATCAGATTCTAACCGCGAAACGCCTGTATGGGGGGCAGGGTTTGTAAGGATATTTTTAGAGGTGGTTATAAACTGTTCCAATACGTTCCGGATATCCGAAATATCTGTTCCATAATTAAACTTCAATTCGATATCTAATCTTCTTTTACTCTGCCGGCTCATATTGATGATGACTTCGTTAGATAACTTACTATTGGGGATAATCACCGTCTTATTATCATAGGTGGTTACTACAGTATAAAATATTTGGATGGATGAAACAACCCCTTTCTGACCCTGTGCATGAATATTATCGCCTACACGAAAGGGTTTAAGTAGAAGGATCAATATGCCGCTGGCAAAGTTTTGCAACGTTCCGGACAAGGCTAAACCGGCGGCAACACTAAATGCCCCGATAATGGTGGTGAAGATGGTGAGCTGTACCCCAACCACTTGCATAATACCTATTATCAGCAATACCTGAAGGGAAATAATGATGAGACTTTGTAGAAAAGGCTGCAAGGAAGGATCTAACTCCCGCCGTTGCATGGCTGCTTTTAGCCATTTTCTAACCAGCTTAATAAACCAAAGTCCGATTAGAAGTAGAAAAATAGCAAGAATTAAATTTGGCCCATGATCAAAAATCCAGTTATATACTTTGTCGTAAAATGTTTGCGGATTCATATAATATTTACAAGATATGGGACTAAAATACTATAAAGCCGGATAAAAAAAATCCCCGAAGTAAATACTTCGAGGATTTATATAAGTCCCTTTACGATTTAGGGTTTTGATTACATCATGCCACCCATGCCGCCGCCCATTGGAGGCATTCCGGCACCGGCTTTTTCTTCTTCCTGCTCATCGGCCAATACACACTCTGTAGTTAACAGCATTGCTGCAATAGCAGCTGCATTTTCTAATGCTACACGGCCAACTTTAGTTGGATCGATAACACCTGCACCAATTAAGTTTTCGTAAACATCAGTACGAGCGTTGTAACCGAAGTCGGCTTTACCTTCTTTTACTTTTTGAACTACGATAGAACCTTCGATACCTGCGTTTTCGCAAATTTGACGAAGTGGCTCTTCAATAGCACGACGAATGATTTGGATACCCGTGTTTTCGTCTTCGTTAGCGCCTTTCAGATTTGCTAAGGCTTCAACTGCACGGATGAAAGCTACACCACCACCTGCAACGATACCTTCTTCAACAGCCGCACGGGTTGCATGTAAGGCATCGTCAACACGGTCTTTTTTCTCTTTCATTTCTACTTCTGTAGCAGCGCCCACATAAAGTACAGCTACACCACCGGCTAATTTAGCCAAACGCTCTTGTAATTTTTCTTTATCGTAATCTGAAGTAGTCGTTTCAATCTGCGCTTTGATTTGGTTTACACGAGCTTTAATATCTTCTGATTTACCACCACCGTTGATAATAGTTGTGTTGTCTTTATCAACTACTACCTTTTCTGCCTGGCCTAAGTAAGAAAGATCGGCATTTTCTAATTTATAACCTCTTTCTTCAGAAATTACTGTACCACCGGTTAGGATGGCAATATCTTCCAACATCGCTTTACGACGATCGCCAAAGCCCGGAGCTTTAACAGCAACCACTTTCAATGAACCACGGATTTTGTTTACAACTAAAGTAGCTAAGGCTTCTCCGTCTAAATCTTCAGAAATGATTAATAGCGGTTTGCCCGTTTGAACTTGTTTTTCTAATACCGGAAGCAATTCTTTCATGCTGCTGATCTTTTTATCGTAGATCAGGATGTAAGGACTTTCTAATTCAGCCTCCATTTTATCCGCGTTGGTTACGAAGTATGGAGAGAGGTAACCGCGATCAAACTGCATACCTTCTACAGTTTTTACTTCAGTTTCGGTTCCTTTTGCTTCTTCAACAGTAATTACTCCGTCTTTACCTACTTTACCCATCGCTTCAGCAATTAAAGCACCGATAACTTCGTCGTTATTAGCTGAAATGGATGCAACCTGTTTGATTTTTTTGTTGTCTTCGCCAACAGTTTGTGATTGACTCTTTAGATTGTTTACTACAGCGGTTACCGCTTTGTCAATGCCACGTTTCAAATCCATTGGATTTGCACCAGCAGCTACGTTTTTAATACCCGCAGTAACAATAGCTTGCGCCAAAACGGTAGCAGTGGTAGTTCCGTCACCTGCAATATCCGCAGTTTTAGAAGCAACTTCTTTTACCATTTGAGCGCCCATGTTTTCCAATGGGTCTTTTAATTCAATTTCTTTGGCTACAGTAACACCATCTTTTGTTATAGATGGTGAACCAAATTTTTTATCAATAATTACGTTACGGCCTTTTGGTCCTAGAGTAACTTTAACCGCGTTTGCTAAGGTATCAACACCTCTTTTCAATGCATCGCGTGCTTCAACATTGTATTTAACTTGTTTTGCCATTTTTAATTAATTTTTTTGTTAGAATGTTGTAAAGTTGGAATGTTGTAAGGCGTTTCGTTTAACTTTTAAACCTTGCAACCTTTTAAACAGATTTTTACAGAACTGCGTAAATATCAGATTCACGCATAATTAAATACTCTTTACCTTCATGAGTGATTTCTGTACCGGCATATTTGCCATATAAAACCTGGTCACCTTGTTTTACAGTTGGTTTGTTCCCTTTTTCATCTAATTCTGAAACAGAAATTACTATACCTTTTTGGGGTTTTTCTTTTGCTGTATCTGGGATGTAGATACCTGAAGCTGTTTTTTCTTCTGCTGCTGCTGGTTCAACAACAACTCTGTTTTGTGTTCCAGCAATTGGTTTAATATTTAATGCCATAGTATGTTAATTATGTTTAGTTTTTCTGTCGCTTAATAAGCACTTTTTGTGCCAAATGGTTTTACTTATTTTCTTTTTGATGTTTCTTTGTCAAAATTTCACTTTCTAAAAAGAAGAATTAAACTTTAATCAGTTTAGAGTGTCAAGGTGTCAGCGAAAGCCATGGGCTTAAAATCAGAAAGGCTTCCATTTTGGAAGCCTTTCTGAGAAATTTTTTATACTTATTTCTTACTTGTGTCCTTTAGCACCGGAAGTGCTGAAGGAGAAAGGGGAGTTGTAACAGGTTTGTTAATCTGTTTTTGTAACTCATCTGTTTGTCCGTTTCTATCGCCACCACGAGGGAGTGAAATATTAATTAGAAGGGCTAAAACCATGAGTGTAATGGTTAATATCCAGGTTCCTTTTTCAAGAAAATCTCCAGTACGTTGAACGCCCATAACGTTAGAACCTGTAAATCCCGATGCTAAACCTCCTCCTTTAGGGTTTTGTATCAAAATGATTAATCCTAAAAGTAGGCAAACAATAATCGCCACAATAACCAATGCGTAGTACATAGTATAATTAGTTGATTTTCTTTTGTATTTCTATAATTTGATCGGCAAAGTACGTGCTTTTTTCCGGGAATTTCAAACTTAATTTTCGGTAAGTATCAATTGCTTTGTGGTATAACATTTGTTCGATATAAATATTGGCCAATGTTTCGGATACTAAGTCGAGGTTATCTTCCGAGCTTTTCCGGGCTTTATTTTCGGTATCAATCAACTCGGGTTTTGGTGGCCTTATTTGAGGTTCTTCCTTAATGAACTTTTCTATGATATCGTCTTCTTTACGTTTTAATTCGAATTGAACAGTGTTATTTCCATGAGGTGTTTCAGAGGTATCTTTTAGGGGAACTTGTAAATGGAAAATATTCTCAATAATTTGATGGTTCAACTCTTCGGCAGGATTTTTCTTTATTTTTTGTGTAGTATCTAATTTGAAGCTAACATAAGGCTGGTAAGTATCTGCATGTTCGTTTCGGGTTTTGTGCAACCACCAAAGAAAAGAATAAGGCATGGTATCATCATCATATTTTGAAACCTGCTCTGAATCACTTTGAGATCCTTCCATTGACCTTGCAAGTGGATCTGCGTTAGATTCATTGAATTTAAAATAATCAGAAGATGCCAGTGTATCAAAAATGGGCTTTTCCTGGTTCTCATTGCCCCGATTTTGCTTACTCTCTAAAGATGGGGTTTCCCATTCCGGAATTACGGTTTCAATATCATTAATAAATAAAGTTTCTGTTTCTATAATGTGGACATCTTCAATACTTTCAGTAGGTGTTTTGATTGTTTCTTCAATTTTAAGATTTTCTAAGTCGGCTGTTTTTTCATCTGGTTTTTGGACAGGAATGGATGTTGATTTTGGGTTAATCAAATCATAAAGCACCGTCCTGTCTGGTGAGTACAATGCGGCTTTAGAGAGATGACTGTTAAATGTGGAGTTATTTTTGTTTTGGACTGCCTGGATTGCATAAAGAGATTGGCAATATGGGAACTGTTGCAACAAGGTTTCTAAATCTTTAGAATTATTATCGGCACCATGTATTCCCCTTTGCAATAAAGAGGAAAACAAGGTTTTTATTTCGGTAATATCCAAATACTCCATTTATTCTTTTAAATAAAACTAAGTTTTACCAGTTTGCAAATGCACGGTTAAAAATATCTTCGGTAAGCATGTTATTTACTTTACGAATAAGCTCCGGTTCCTGAGCCTGAAGTGACCCGGAATTGAGGTCAAAATCCCAATATCGGCTAAATAATTGCTCAAAGCTCAATTCGGGTTTTAATGTATTGGTATATTTTACGTTTATTGAGATCGTCAATCTGTTTAACCCGGCCCTCGGTTTTGTAGTACCTTCAACAGCTACAGGTTTTATGCTGTAATCGGTAATTCTTCCCTCGAAATTACCATGTGCATCGCTTCTTATCATACTAAGCCTAGACTGGTTTCTTACTCTTTCTTTCAATGCTTCTGTAAATTGTTGACTTAAATAGGGAACAACTAGTGGAGCATTATTTTCAAAAAACTGTATAGATACGGTTTTCATTTCTGGTGGTATAGAGGCACCGGAAAGAGTAACACTGCACGATTGTGCAATTAGTCTTAGTGGTAGCAGTGATACAGATATTTTTCTAAAAAAGCATTTCATAAATAATCAGTTAAGGTTTAGTTCCTTAATTTTTCGATACAAGGTACGTTCAGAAATTCCAAGTTCGTGTGCTGCCAGTTTGCGTTTACCTTTATGCTTTTTTAAGGCTTTTTTAATCAGGTCAGACTCTTTTTCAATCAAGGATAAGGATTCTTCAACCTCTTCGGCATGATGGACATCAAAGTTTGGTTGATGTGTGCTGGCAGGTTGATGAATAGTTATTTTAGGTTGATTTTCTTCGGATGAAGCGATTTCTATATCTCTATAAAGCTGATTAATTAATTGTGGATTGGCTGAGAGGCCGCCCGCGTTGCCACCGTTTTGAATAATTTCGGCTACCAGTTTTTTTAATTCGACCATATCCCGTTTCATATCAAACAAGACTTTGTAGAGAATATCCCGTTCAGAAAAATCTTCTTTTTTCTCTGTATTTAATCGCATAGGTAAGGTAGAGGCGAAGGATTCGGGAGGAAGGTAATTCATCAAAATTTGGGCGGTGACGTTTCTATCTCTTTCTAAAACGGCAATTTGCTCGGCAATATTTTTCAACTGACGAACATTTCCGGGCCAACTGTAATTAATGAGTAGTTTTTGCGCTTCTTCATCTAAAGCAATAGAAGGGGAACGGTATTTGTGAGTAAAATCTGCAATAAATTTTCTGAAAATAAGGTAAATATCTTCCTTTCGTTCTTTTAAAGGCGGAATACGTAAGGGTACTGTATTTAAACGGTAATACAGGTCTTCTCTAAATTTTCCTTCTCGCACAGCATCAAATATATCTACGTTCGTTGCGGCAATTACTCTTACATCTGTTTTTTGCACTTTAGAAGAACCCACACGAAGGTATTCGCCGGTTTCCAAAACCCTTAAAAGCCGTGCTTGTGTCCCCAGCGGAAGTTCGGCCACTTCATCCAGAAAGATTGTTCCACCATTTACTACTTCAAAGTATCCTTTACGGGCTTCGTGTGCTCCGGTGAATGATCCTTTTTCGTGGCCAAATAATTCAGAATCTATAGTCCCTTCGGGGATGGCGCCGCAGTTTACGGCAATGAAGGGGCCGTGTTTTCTAGCGCTCATTTGATGAATGATGTGCGAGAAAACCTCCTTTCCGCTACCACTTTCACCAGTTATGAGTACCGAAATATCTGTAGGAGCTACTTGTCGTGCCACATCAATAGCACGATTAATAAGGGGTGAATGCCCAATTATTCCAAACCTGTTTTTGATATCCTGTATATCCATTAATTTAAGTTGCTAATTTGACAATATGTCAATTTGCTAATTCCTGTTTTTCTCTAGTTTTTAATATTAATTTAAAAGTTCCTCCCACTGCGTCGGAAAGTACATGAGGAACGTATGTTCCATCGGGAAGTCCCGTTAAATTAAATATTAACTTCCTGTTTTCGGCAGAGGTCGTATGATCATCTCGTATAGATGCAGGCTCGTTACCAGGATTTTCTATCCATTTATTAAAAGTGCTATCAGTATATAAATACGCATCTGCCTGGGACTCTCCTCCCGGGAGTATTAAGATTACTTCATCACGAGGTGCTAATCGTTCAATTATCACTGGTTGACAATCTCCTGCCCCTGTTTCACAACCCTTCATGTATTCAAAACTAATTTCAGATATCACTTTTTTACTCTTCTTCATTTGCCCAAATGAAAATAATGGAAGTATTATAAAAATTATAGCTATTTTATTTTGAATAAACATCTCTTTCCGAAATTAATCAATAATCCGTCCGATTAACGTTGCCGTTGTGCAATGCTCTGCGAGTACATTTACATACTGTCCCGGTTTGAAACGTTTATCAGCAGGAAATACTACGGTAGCATTTTGATCGCTTCTGCCTGAAAAATCATTGGGCGATTTTTTTGAATAGCCTTCTATCAATACTTTCTGAATTTTCCCTATCTGCTCTAACAAGCGAAGGTGTGAATGTTCTTGTTGACGCTGAACAATTTCCTGCAAACGCCTTTTCTTCACTTCATCGGGGATGTCGTCTGCATAACGTTTAGCGGCTAAAGTGCCTGGGCGTTCTGAATACATGAACATGTATGCAAAATCGTACTTCACATAATCCATCATGCTCAGTGTTTCCTGGTGTTCTTCTTCCGTTTCAGTACAAAAACCGGCAATTACATCGGTAGAAATAGCGCATTCAGGAATAATGCGGTGTATCGCATCTACTCGTTCCATATACCACTTGCGGTCGTAGGTTCGGTTCATTAACTCTAACACACGCGAGTTCCCGGATTGTACCGGCAGGTGAATGTATTTACAGATATTTTCGTACTTCGCTATGGTATGTAATACTTCGTCTGTAATATCTTTCGGGTGTGATGTTGAAAAACGTACTCGGAGGTTGGGACTTACTTGCGCAACCATTTCGAGTAATTGGGCAAAGTTTACGGTCCCTGTCCCCTCTAAATCTCCCCCTGAAGGGGAAACTTCTTCACCCGAATGGGACTGCCATTTATATGAATCGACATTTTGGCCTAGTAGTGTTACTTCGCGATAACCTTGTGCAGAAAGTGCACGGGCTTCATTAACAATAGAATGCGGATCACGGCTACGTTCTCTACCACGGGTAAAGGGAACTACGCAGAATGAACACATGTTATCGCATCCACGCATAATGGAAATAAAGGCCGTAATGCCATTAGAGTTTAAACGAACCGGGCTAATATCGGCGTAGGTTTCTTCTCTGGAAAGCAGCACGTTTACTTCACGGTTTCCTTCATCTACTTTTCCAATCAGATTTGGCAGGTCGCGGTAGGCATCGGGGCCCACTACTACGTCAACCAGTTTTTCTTCTTCCAGAAATTTAGATTTTAAACGTTCGGCCATGCAACCCAGCACACCTACAATCATACCGGGATTTTCTTTTTTAGCCGATCCAAATTCTTTTAACCTATTACGCACCCTTTGCTCAGCATTTTCGCGAATAGAGCAGGTGTTGATAAATACCACATCTGCCTCTTTATGGTTTTGTGTGGTTTGAAAGCCCATATCCGCCATGATAGAAGCCACAATCTCGCTGTCTGAAAAATTCATGGCGCAGCCGTAGCTTTCTATATAGAGCTTGCGGCCGTTTCCTTTTGAGGTTTCCAGCATCAAGGCTTCTCCTTGCTTTGCTTCATCATGCTCGCCTGCTGTTCGGGCAGGTTCTTTTACACTAATCTCCGGATTGAACATTTACTGATTTTTTTGGCCTCAAAAATACGAAAATTTTATTGTGACATTCTGACAGTGAGTGTTATTTTTTAATAAGTGGCGAAAAGAACGGCCCTGGAATCGGAGTATTTTAGGCTACCGCAGTATCTTTAACTCAGATAAGAGATTACCTTACTAGGCTCGCATATTAAATGATTAGCTTTAAAATGGACTTTCAAAGTCTTTAAAGAAGGGTAGAAATTTATCTTTTTCGGAAAGAATTACTTCTTCAGTTTTTAGGCCCCAATCAATATTTAAATCCGGATCGTTCCACCGAACGCCTATTTCAGAAGCTTTGTCATACAGACTTGTTACTTTATAAGAGAATAGGGTATTGTCTTCCAGTGTAGCAAATCCATGTAAAAAGCCGGGGGGAATCCAAAACATTCGTTTATTTTCACCATTAAGTTCTATAGCGTAATACTTTCTATAAGTCGCAGAGTTTTTTCGAATATCAATGGCAACATCAATTACTTTACCTTGAATTACCCGAACCAGTTTCCCCTGTGCAAACGGATTGGCTTGTGCGTGCAAACCACGTAATGCCCCTCTTTGTGATAAAGATTGATTATCCTGTACAAAATCGGCTACGATTCCTGCATTTTGAAAAAAGGCTTTATTATAGCTTTCGTAAAAATAGCCGCGTTCGTCTTCCCAGATTTTTGGTTCTATAATGAATAGGTCTTTTATTGATGTTTCTATGAAATTCATTTTAGTTGATATACTCCATAACAGTGCTGAAGGAAACAAATTTATTTTCAAACCTCTGTTGTTGTTTCAAAGCATCTGCCTGGCCGAAAATTTTTATATAATTGGTGTATTTTGTAAAGTCATCTGCAATAAATTGTAGACAATAGGTTATTCCCTCGTTAGGAGAGTCTAATACTCGTAACAATTTGTTGGATAGAAACAGTTCGGTAGACATTATTGCAGGAATGTGCTCATTTTTTACCCAGCTTAGCCAGGATTCTTGAATGTTTTCCTCTATAATTATAGTGATATTGTATAAAACCATTCCGCGAAGATACTACATTCAAAGTATGGCTCAGTTAATATGATCGCCTCGTAAATTTCGAAAGCGTTGACGTGCCTCAATTAAATAAAGGCTCCCTGAATAATCAGCGATCAATTTTTGATAAAGTTCTTTGGCTTTTTCGGGGTTGTTGAGCTTTTCCTCATTCAATTGGGCGAGCATAAAAACGGCATCGTCAGCCCAAAGATCAAAACTATATTGGTTTATAATTGCTTGCAGCTGCTCTGCGGCCTCGACCAATTTGTTTTGCTGCTGGTATATTTTAGCTTTTGACATCAATATATCATCGCCTAAAGAATTACCCGGAAATAGTTGATTGATAGAATCCAGGGTAGAGAGGGCGCTGAGAAATTGCTTTTTAAAACTCAATAATTCTGCTTTAGCAAAGGTTTTTAAGGCATTAGAATCGGAAGTAATTTCGGTGTTTTCGGCTATAACCAGGCTTAGGTTTAGTGCATCGTTAGCAATAAGCTGTGAAGTAGAGCTTTTTAATACATCCAACTGCGCTTTTGCCCACACAAAATCTCCCTGGTAATAAGATAATTTTGCATTTCTGAATTTCGCTTCCTGTCCCAGTGCTTCATTAGAAAATTGCTTTTCAACCTGTCCATAAATTAACGATGCTTCCCAGGGTTCTGCGGTCAAAATATAATAATCTCCCAAATCGAGCTTTGCCTGTCCAATTACAGAAGCCGATAATCCGGGTATTTTTAGTAAGCGTTCAAGCAATTCAATACCTTCTTTGGGTTTGTTCAAATAAAATGCTTGTAGATTTGCCAATTGCCGCATAGCAAATACCGTAT
>JANWIB010000139.1 GCA_025450155.1 Sphingobacteriaceae bacterium | reverse complement strand
GGTTTTTTTAGCGGGAGGATTAAATCCTGCTAATGTGAGGGAAGCAATAGATACTGTTCAGCCTTTTGGGCTGGATTTATGTAGTGGTGTAAGAACAGATGGGAAATTAGACCCAACTAAATTAGATGCTTTTTTTAAGGCTATTAATAATTGAAATGTGACTATTGCTTTTCTTTAAAATAAAGAATAGTCGGTTCCCTGATCCATAAGAGTTTCACTCCTAGTGTCGAATCTGTTAATGCAATAATCCGGTAATCATCTATGGCTTTTAAATAAAGCGAAAACGTGGAATCATTAGTTAAATGCCAGTGACCTTGTTTTCTATTATTTCCTGATTTGTACCACGATTTAAAGGTAGAATCGGCATTTAAAATCAATTCGAAGTTACCAGGCGCTTGATCTTCCTTACCATCTACTTCTTCTTTAACAGAAATCCAATGTTTAGCCAATTTTTTAAAAATATCTTTCCTGTTAATCGAGGGTTTTTCGGTAGAATTCTGACTAGTTAGCGCATATGCTTGCGGCTGTTCAATATCATTTTTTGATGATTTTCCTGTTTGTCTGCACGAAACCAAACTTATTACACTTATAAGCAGAATTAGGTATATGCCATTAATCCCTTTAGCCATATTGTTTAGTTTTTTAACGATTGAATAAATTTAGGAATACGGCTTAGATAATCAGGCGCTCCTAATAGTTTCATAAAAGCGCTTCCTACAATAGCTCCTCTGGTATATTGGGCAGCTTTGTTAAAACTTTCTTTATCAGAAATCCCAAAACCAATCATGGTTGGATTTTTGAGTTTCATCGCTTTAATACGGGCAAAATAACTTTCTGTATCGGTGGAAACGGCTAAATTCTTCCCGGTTGTGGCTGAAGAAGACAGGAGATAGATAAACCCATTAGAGAGATCATCAATCTTTCGGATACGATCTTCAACTGTTTGAGGAGTAACCAAAAAAATGTTACTCAATTGATGTTGCTCAAAACAATTGCGATATAGTTCCTCATACTCGTACATCGGTAAATCAGGCACAATAACTCCATCTATACCTGCTTCAGCCGCAGCATGGCAAAAGTTCTCTACTCCATATTGCAATACGGGATTTACATATCCCATCAATAAAACCGGAATGGATACGCGTTTGCGTAAATCTCTTAATTGTTCAAAAAGCAGGTTTAAGGTCATGCCATTTTCCAAGGCTTTTTGAGAACTATTTTGAATAACGGGCCCATCGGCTACTGGATCTGAGTAAGGGAAACCGATTTCCAAGAAATCGGCACCGGCTTTTTCGAGTGCCTCAGCAATATCCAAAGTACTGTTTAAATCCGGGTATCCGGCAGTAAAATAGATTGATAGTATCGGATCTTTTTTTTCTTTAAAAAGCGTTTGTAATCGGTTCATTTTTTTTGAGATGTGAGATTTTTTAGATGGGAGATAGAAGAAATCTTGATGCTTGATTCTATCCCAATCCAAAATAATTCATATAAGTAGCTAAATCTTTGTCCCCCCTACCCGAAAGGCAAACAACCACGGTTTCACCTTTGAATTTCATTTTTTCAAGATAAGCCAACGCATGGGCGCTTTCAATTGCCGGGATGATTCCTTCCAGTTGAGCCAATAATAAACCCGCCTTTAATGCTTCATCATCTGTAATATTCACATATTGGGCTCGTTTTATGGTATGTAAATGTGCATGTTGAGGCCCGATTCCGGGATAATCTAATCCGGCAGAAATGGAATAAGGTTCTACTACCTGCCCGTCATTCGTTTGCATTAAAATAGATCGGCTTCCATGTAAAACGCCTTCTCTTCCTAATGCGGTAGTAGCGGCAGATTTTCCTGAATGTACTCCCTTTCCGGCTGCTTCAACGGCAATCAACTTTACTTGTTCATCCTCTAAAAAATGATAGAACATCCCTACGGCGTTACTACCCCCACCAACACAAGCCAGTACATAATCAGCACTTTCGGTACCGGTTTTCTCTTTTAACTGCCAACGGGTTTCTTCTGAAATAATGGATTGAAAACGAGCCACCATATCTGGATAGGGATGTGGCCCAACCACCGAACCAATAATATAATGCGTATCTACCGGATTATTGATCCAGTCTCGCATGGCTTCGTTGGTCGCGTCTTTTAACGTTTTACTTCCTGAAGTAGCCGGAATAACTGTCGCTCCCATCATTTTCATACGGGCAACGTTTGGGGCCTGACGCTCTATATCCACTTCGCCCATGTACACTACACATTCCAATCCTTTTAACGCACAAACGGTAGCGGTAGCCACTCCATGTTGCCCGGCCCCCGTTTCGGCAATAATTCGTTTTTTGCCTAATCTTTGAGCTAAAAGTATCTGTCCGATGGTGTTATTGATCTTATGCGCCCCGGTATGGTTCAGGTCTTCCCTTTTCAGAAATATCTTCGCTCCGTATCTTTCTGATAAACGATGCGCCAAATATAATGGAGAGGGCCGTCCTACATAATCCTTCAGCAAAAGCTCAAACTCCTGCTTAAAATCCGGCTCATGGATAATTTTCAAGTATTTACTTCGCAGTTCTTCTACATTTGGGTACAGCATTTCGGGAATATAGGCCCCTCCAAAATTTCCGTAATAGCCTTTTTCGTTTACGTGGTAACTCATTATTTCAATGTGATGATGTGATAATATGCCAATGTGCTAATATCAATTGGCCAATTCAATACAATTTTAATCTTTTCATTAGCAAATTATCTAATTATGCTAATCGCTTCTTTAATCTTTGCAATATCTTTTAAACCGGGCTCTGTCTCAAATTGACTGTTTAAATCTGCGGCATAGAGCCTTCTATCATCCAGTTTAATTACTTCTGGCAAATTCTCCGGGCTAATCCCGCCACTTAAAAAATAAGGCTTATCTAAGGTATAACGCTTTAATATATCCCAGTTAAAGACTTCACCCGAACCACCGTGCTGAGTAGTTTTGGTATCAAATAAGAAATAATCTACCTGATCAGCATAGGATTCTAATTTTGAAAAATCAAAAACTTCATCGATACCAAAAGCTTTAATTACCTCTACCTTTTCTTCCTTTAATGTCCTGCACATTTCAGCGGATTCGCTCCCATGTAATTGTACAGCATCCAAATGATAATCCTTAATTCTATTCTTAATTTCTTCTGTATCGGCATCTACAAACACTCCAGTTTTCTTAATACCGGCGGGAAAAGCAATCGCTATCTCTTTAGCTAAATCTCCTGCATATCTTTTAGAAAGCTGATAGAAAATGAAGCCAATATAATCCGGCTTTAAAGCTACCAACTCCTGTATGTTCTCTTTCTCACGCATTCCACACACTTTTATCTTCATCCTAGCATGTTTTTAAAGCTTTTAAGAGCACTTTTTGAAAGTAAAGATTCTTCGGCTTCGGCATAACAATCGGCAAAAGATTTCTCTGGATGAATGGTCTGGATTGCTAAAGCAGCGTTACACAAAACCACATTGGTTTGCTCGGTAGTAGCTTCGGCGTTCAACACATTTTTAAATATTTGTGCCGATTGTTGAACGGTGCTTCCTCCTTTAATGGTGTCTGGGTTTATTTTCTCAAAACCTAAATCGGCTATATGACGAATATGCTCGCCGGAATTGGTAAACGTTTTAAAATCGCAGGTTAGCGAGAGTTCGTCATATCCCTCTAAAGCATGAAGAATGGTATATTGTTTATTTGATTTCTGATACAAATACGCATACAAACGAGCTAATTCTAAACTAAAAACTCCTACTAACTGGTATTTAGGCTGAGCCGGGTTTACCATGGGTCCCAGCATATTAAAAAATGTTTTCACACCCAGATCTTTACGGATGGGCGCCACAGTTTTCATAGCCGGATGAAAAAGTGGCGCATGTAAAAAACAGATACCGGCTTCTTCGATATCTCTTTTTATCTGATCCATGTTACTGGTAAAATTATAGCCTAGGTATTCCATCACATTCGATGAACCACAGCCTGAAGAAACACCGTAATTGCCATGTTTTGCTACTTTATATCCCGCACCTGCCATAACGAACGAAGCAAGAGTCGAAATATTAAAGGTATCTTTTCCATCGCCTCCGGTACCGCACAAGTCTATTACCTCATCGGTACCCAGATCGGCCTTTAAACACAACTCCAACATCGCATCCCGAAACCCTGCTAACTCATCTACAGTAATGCTCCTCATACAATAAACTACCATAAAGGCCGACATCTGAGCGATATTATACTTACCCAAAGCAATATTAGTTAATATCTCTTTTGCCTCTGCTCTGCTAAAGGTTTTATGTTCAAATAAATGGTTTAAAATCTGCTTCATTTGCAATAAAAAAGGGTTGCTTTCGGCAACCCCTGTAATTTTTTTGTATAAAGTTTACTACATATCTATGGATTGCCAAATGATTTCTCGCAGTGCCACCACCAAGCTGTATGTAGTTTGTTAATTATCATGCTGATGAAACAAATATGGATATTCTTTTTTTTACCTGCAAACGTTTTAGCTATTTTTAGAAAGTGAAAGACAGAAGCATACGAAGATTTATACGACTCAGGCATCAAATAAATAATTTCATCCTGATTTTCTTGGGAGTTGGACTTGCCGCTTTTGGATTAAAGGGATTTCTGGTTCCCAATGGATTTATTGACGGAGGCGTTACGGGTATTTCTCTGTTAATGAATAATATTACTGATATCCCTGTCTCTATCTGGCTGGTAGTCCTCAATACTCCCTTTATTTTTATCGGATCTAAACACTTTGGTAAAGCATTTGCCTTTACTACCCTAACCGCTATTTTATCGCTGGCACTGATTATTTTTTTAGTCGATTTTCCTGTTATTACCAATGATAAATTATTGATAGCCATTTTCGGGGGATTTTTTCTGGGAGCAGGCATAGGTTTGACTATGCGGGGTGGCTCTGTTTTGGATGGAACAGAAATCTTAGCTGTTTACATCAACAGAAAAAGCGTATTGAGTATTGGTGATATTATTTTGATCATTAATGTTCTCATTTTTCTAATTGCAGCCTTTTTTCTCAGTATTGAAAGTGCGTTGTATTCTATCCTGACTTATTTGTCAGCCTCTAAAACAATAGATTTTATTATACAGGGAATTGAAGAATATACCGGGGTGACTATTATTTCAACTAAAAGCGACCAAATCAGAGAAGCTATTATTAAACGCTTAGGACGGGGAGTTACCATTTACAAAGGCGAAAGAGGGTATGGAAGCACGGGTTACCGAGATCAGGATATTGATATTATCTTTACCGTTATTACACGCCTGGAGGTAGCCAGGTTAAAGCAGGAAGTAGAAGAAATAGACCGAAAAGCATTTATGGTGATGGGCACGGTCACTGAAACAAAAGGTGGAATTATTAAACGGCGTCCGCTACATTAAACCATGCGAGTAAAAAAAGGGAACTTACTTACAGGAAACGATTTGGGATTTGGCAACCACGCCACGCTAAATAACCAGCGGATGATTAACCCTGACGGATCATCCAATATTAGTAGAAAGGGGCTTCCTTTCTTTCGAACATCTGATACCTATATCTCGCTGATTACGATGAGCTGGTTCAAATTCATCGGGATTATTCTGTTAAGCTATCTAACCATAAACTGCATTTTTGCCTTAGTTTATGTATGGATCGGTATCGAGCATTTAAACGGAACGCAGGGAGAAAACACGCTCGGTCATTTTTTTGATGCCTTTTTCTTTTCCGCTCAAACCATTTCTACCGTAGGATACGGGCATATCAGTCCCCAAGGTTTTTTAACCAGTTGGGTGGCTGCATTGGAGTCCATGTTAGGTCTATTAGCTTTTGCACTGGCTACCGGATTACTGTATGGGCGTTTTTCTCGCCCGTATGCCAAAATTATTTATAGCAAAAACATATTGGTGGCCCCTTACCAGGATGGCGAAGCACTGATGTTTAGGATGGCCAATTACCGAAGCAACCAGTTAATTGAAGTAGAGGTACAAATTATGCTCTCTATTAATGTGGAAGAAAATGGCAAGGCTTCCCGGAAATTTTGGAACCTCCCTTTAGAACGAAATAAAATAAACCTGCTGACTTTAAGCTGGACTGTTGTGCATCCCATAAATGAGGATAGCCCAATATACGGATTTACAAAAGATGATTTGAATACATGCGACGCGGAGTTTTTAGTCCTACTGAAAGCATTCGATGACACCTTCTCTCAAACCGTTCACTCCAGAACTTCTTACCAGAATGAACAAGTGGTTTGGAAAGGAAAATTTAAACCGGTATATGCTCCAAACGAGCAAGGCATACTTGAAATTGATCTTTCCAAATTAAATGAACATGAAGTGCTGAATACTTGAACGTAAAAGAGCAGTGAGCAATTAGGTTGAATCGCATTGATAAAACCGAAAAGATAACGAATGAGCAATCGTTCTATTTAATCAACGCATCCTTTTCCTTAGTAAACAAGTCATAAACCTTTTTATCCACCCATGCGGGTAACCATTTACCTAAAAATACTGTCAATTTTCCGCGGGGTGTCATAATTAAAGTACGTTTCCTGTTTATAAGGCCATTAACGATAATTTTGGCTACTTCTTCAGCAGGAACAGCCTTGCTTTCATCTAAATTGCTTTCTCCGTATTGCTGTGCATCTTTGTTTAAAGCAACATTTCGGATATTGGAAGCTGT
>JANWIB010000138.1 GCA_025450155.1 Sphingobacteriaceae bacterium | reverse complement strand
CAAAAGCAATTTGGTTTCCTGATGGATGCTTTTGAGTTCGGCGCTCCGCCACATGGCGGAATTGCTTTTGGCTTTGATCGCCTGGTTTCCATCTTCGCCGGTTTGGATTCCATTCGCGATGTCATCGCATTTCCTAAAAATAATTCAGGACGTGATGTAATGATTGATTCGCCATCCACCATTGCGGAAGAGCAATTGAAGGAGTTGAAAATTAAAACAACGGTTTGATATAATTTCCTGAAATAAAAAAGAGGCTGTTTGCAAAAAGGTAGCCTCTTTTTATACCTTGTTTTTATTAAAGGCTAAAATGGAAGGTCATCATCAACCGTATCATTTACATTAGAAAAACTTTCCTCCTGTTTAGAAGAACTGGAAGATACTGAATCGTTAGTGTTTTCAAAATCGCTTTTACGCCCCAACATCGTAAAATTATCCGCTACTATTTCTGTAATGTATTTTTTATTTCCCTCTTTATCCTCATAAGAACGGGTTCTTAATTTTCCCTCTACATAAACCAACTTCCCTTTTTGAAGATATTTTTCGGCCACATCGGCCAATCCCCGCCAAACCACAATATTATGCCACTCGGTTTGTTCAACTCTACGCCCATCTTTAGTATAAGATTCTGTAGTAGCTAAAGGAAAATTGGCAACAGTTGCTCCTCCTTCAAGGTGGCGCACTTCCGGGTCCTTGCCCAGGTGCCCTACTAGAATTACTTTATTTACTCCTGACATGATTTAAGTGTTAATTGATTTTAACTTCAATGTAGAAAAGTTTTTGAAGAAAGCAAAAATTAATTTAGGCTGTGCCAATTTTTCAACTTCCTCCAAATCAATAAAAAACCAGTCTTTATCTTTTTTAAAATCCTCTGAAAAATTCGCGACTAGAAAGAATTGCGCAAACAGTTTCTGATGGCTTAGTACATGCTTTACCGGACCATGAATGCAGTAAACGCTTGATTTTTCACCAAATAACCTCCGAAAATCCGGCCTTAGGGGCAATTCAAAATCCGAGATACTTTCTGTCGTCTCAATCTGTGGCAAATCGTATAAATTCTCCCAAATATCGCCGGAACCCCTTTTATTGAATGCTATCTTGTTATTCTTAATTAAAATCAAGTAGTTAAAATATCTGCTTCTTATCTTTTGATTTTTCAGTTTAACAGGTAATTCTTGTATAAGCCCTTTTTTTAATGCTACACAACTTATCGCTAAAGGACAAATACTACAGTCGGGGTTTTTAGGTCGACATTGCAGGGAGCCAAACTCCATCATAGCTTGATTGGATAATCCAGGATTATGAGGATCTATCAACTGATTAGCCAAGGTTGTAAACTCTTTTTTCCCCTTAGCGGTATTAATAGGTACGTGGATACCGAAGTACCGCGACAGCAAACGAAATACATTTCCATCTACTACGGCTTTAGCTTCGTTTGCTGAAAAAGAAGATATGGCAGCTGCTGTATAATCGCCAATACCTTTTAATTTAATCAGTTCATCATACTTTTTAGGGAAATAACCTGAATGCTCCTCCATGACCATTTGAGCCGTCTTATGCATATTTCTGCCCCTGGAGTAATAGCCCAGGCCTTGCCAATGTCTTAATATCTCATCTTCAGAAGCTGCAGCAAAGTCAGCAACTGTAGGATAAGCGTCAAAAAAACGATAAAAATAGGGCATACCCTGCTCTACACGTGTTTGCTGCAAAATAATTTCTGACAACCAAATAATATACGGATCAGTAGTATTACGCCATGGCAGATTGCGCTTATTCTCAATATACCACGCAGTAACATCTCTGATAAAATTCATACTATTCCTTGGTTAAACGGGCTATAAAGTTAAAAAATCCACTTCAATTATATTCTCATCAAAAAAACCATCTAATTTATTTCCCTATTTCAAATTAAACCAATACTTTTGCAACCCCAAAAGGGTTAAGTATTTACGATAAAATTGTATAATAAAATTAAACATGACTAAGGCTGAAATTATTGCAGAAATCTCTAACAAAACAGGAATTGAGAAGGTTGACGTTCAAGAAGCTGTAGAAGCTTTCTTCAAAGTAATAAAAAATTCGATGGTGAATGGTGAAAATGTGTATGTGCGAGGATTTGGAAGTTTTGTTGTTAAAAAAAGAGCTAAAAAAACTGCTCGCAATATCTCTAAAAACACCGCTATTATTATCCCCGAGCACTTTGTGCCAAGTTTTAAACCTGCAAAAGTTTTTGTAGAGAAAGTTAAAACAGGTAATGTTACCAAACTAAAAAAAGCAGCCGCTGAAGCTAAAGCAGAAGCATAATATGTATTAAATTATACATGATAAAAAGAAAGCAAATAGTGGTTATTGGATTGATTATAGTTCTTATGGGGCTATTGCTTTCTTTGAATATTAAAGGGTTAGTAAAGGACAGGGGGCAAAATTCGGGTGGCACGACAGTCCCTGCCTCAGGTCCCAATTCAAACCTGACTATTGAAGGTATCTCAGAAACTGCCAAGCAAAGTCTGAATGCAAACTTAGCTCAACAAATCAGCGAATTGGAGACAGCTTTAAAATCAGCAGCTTCTGCTAATCAAAAGCTCGAATTGCAGAAACAACTTGCCCAAAAATGGGATGATGTGAACCAACCGGTACCAAGCGCTTTATACTATGAGGCAATTGCTCAGAAGGAAAGTACTTATGCAAACTGGTTAAAAGCCGGTGACCTTTTTACTATTGCTTATCAAGGTACGCAAGATACTTTAATACAACCGGCGCTAACGCAAAAAGCAACCAACGCATACCAAAAGGCTATGAATTTACAGCCAAACAGTCTGGATGCAAAAACCGGATTAGGAGTAGCTTTAGTAAGCGGAACACCTAATCCAATGCAGGGAATCCAATTACTGCTTTCGGTAGTTAAAGAAGATCCCAAAAATATTAAAGCTAATTTGAACCTGGGTCTTTTTTCGATGAAATCCGGGCAGTATGATAAAGCCATAAACAGGTTTAAAACGGTTCTTGATCAGAAACCAGACCCAGAATCCTGGTTTTACCTTGCTTCAAGTTATGAGAACCTGGGAATGAAATCAGAAGCTATCGCTGCGTATGAAAAAAGCAAGGAATTAGCCGCCAACCCGGCCCTAACAAAATTTATAGACCAAAAAGTACAGGAATTAAGTAAATAACAGAGTTATAAAAAACATTTAAAAAATTAAAATTATGCCAAGCGGAAAAAAAAGAAAAAGACATAAAATGGCAACCCACAAACGTAAAAAGCGTTTGAGAAAAAACAGACATAAGAAGAAGTAAGTCACCCTCGTTGGTTTGTAGTCAATAGCATAAATACGATGCTTCTGATTTTTAAACTGACGATTGACTCCGAATTTAAACCTCCACGCATACTCAGTCTGGAGCTTCTTGTGTTATATTTCAATCAATTCTAGGTGTTATACAAAGGCAGATTTCTCATTTATTTCTGCCTATAAAAAAGTAGCTGTTGGTAAAGGAATTAATAATAGATTCGACCCCAAACGGGGTAACTATCGCTTTACTACAAGACAAGCAACTTGTAGAACTTAACAAAGAGCACGTTAACAACAATTACGCTGTTGGAGACATTTACTTAGGCAGGATCAAAAAGATTATGCCCGGTTTAAATGCTGCTTTTGTGGATGTAGGCTATGAGAAAGATGCTTTTTTGCATTATCTTGATCTCGGGCCGCAAGTGCAATCGCTTATTAAGCTGACTAAGCTCGTAAAGAACGGCAGTTACAAGGATAAACTGCTGGATAGTTTTAAGCTGGAAGAAGACATAAACAAGGCTGGCAAAATATCATCGGTTCTGAATAAGAACATGTTGATACCGGTTCAAATAGCCAAAGAACCGATTTCCACTAAAGGCCCGCGTTTAAGCTCTGATTTATCCATTGCGGGAAGATTTGTGGTACTGGTACCCTTTTCCAACGTTATCTCTATTTCAAAAAAAATAAAAAGCAATGCAGAGCGAAACCGCTTAAAAAAGATTGTAGAAAGTATTAAGCCAAAAAATTTCGGTGTAATTATTCGTACGGTATCCGAAGGTAAAGGAGTTTCTGAGCTTCAAAAAGACTTGCTTGATCTGATATCCAAATGGGAGACATTTGCTAAAAAACTTTTCAGAACCGAACCCTCCAAACGAGTGCTCGGAGAAATGGGTAGAGCTTCGACTATTCTGCGTGATATTTTAAATGCTGACTTCACTAACATTCATGTGAATGATCAGAATATTTATGAAGAAATTAAATCCTATGTTCGCGATATTTCTCCCGAACTGGAGCGAATAGTAAAATTATACAAATACAAAGAGCCTATTTTTGAGCACTTTGGAGTTGAAAAACAAATTAAAGCCTCTTTTGGCAAAACGGTTAATCTGCCTGGAGGTGCTTATCTGGTTGTTGAACATACTGAAGCCTTGCATGTAATTGATGTTAACAGCGGTAATCGGACTGCAAACCCCCAAAACCAGGAAGAAAATGCACTACAGGTAAACAAAGAGGCTGCACGAGAAATAGCACGACAATTGCGCCTTCGTGATATGGGCGGGATTGTAGTGATAGATTTCATTGACCTTCGTAAGCCAAACAACCGCAAAGAATTATTCGATTTCTTAAAAGAGCAAATGGATCTTGATCGGGCAAAACACACCATTCTGCCTCCAAGTAAATTCGGGCTGGTGCAAATCACCCGTCAACGGGTACGGCCGGAAATGAACATCATAACAAGCGAAAAATGTCCGGCTTGTGATGGAACCGGCGAGATTAAAGCAAGTATCGTTTTAATGGACGATATTGAAAATAACCTGGATTACATTCTTAACGAGCAGAATGAAAAAAATGTCACCCTTTGTGTACATCCTTATATTGAATCGTATATCAAAAAAGGTATTTTTTCACGTCAGTGGAAATGGTTCTTTAACTACAGTAAATGGATAAAGGTAAAGGGGTTACCTTCGTACTACCTTACCGAATTTCACTTCCTTAATTCCAAAGAAGAAGAAATTAAGTTATAATTTACGAGTTACGATTTTAGATTTACGATTTATTAATTTCAAAATCTGAAATCGTAATTTTAAAAATCGCAAATCAAATTGGCTAAAACAAAATCTGCATATTTCTGCCAAAGCTGCGGCTACGAATCCCCTAAATGGCTGGGTAAATGTCCTTCATGTAATCAATGGAACACGTTTGTTGAAGAGGTTATTGAAAAAATAAACTCTTCAGTTCCCGACTGGAAAAACAGTTCGACAACATTACAACGTGCTGCCAGGCCTGCTGTAATAACAGAGATAGCATATCGGGATGAACAGCGTCAGTTAACTTCAGACAAAGAGTTGAACCGGGTACTTGGTGGCGGTATAGTTCCGGGATCACTGGTGCTGATTGGCGGAGAGCCAGGTATTGGCAAATCTACTCTCATGCTTCAACTTGCCCTGAGTTTACCCAAGTTAAAAGTCTTGTACGTATCGGGCGAAGAAAGTGAGCAACAGATTAAAATGCGAGCCGAACGATTACTTCCTGCTGCAAAAAGTGAGTGTTATATCTTAACCGAAACATCCACGCAAAATATTTTCAAACAGATTGAGGCTCTGGAACCGCACATTGTGATTATTGATTCGATACAGACGTTATACTCTGCTCATATTGAATCTACACCCGGAAGTGTGTCCCAGGTACGGGAATGTGCTGCTGAAATGCTTCGATTCGCGAAAGAAACAGCTACACCGGTATTCCTTATTGGCCACATTACCAAAGACGGTACCATTGCCGGGCCAAAAATTCTGGAGCACATGGTTGATACGGTGCTGCAGTTTGAAGGAGACAGGCACCATGTATATCGTATTTTAAGAGCGGTTAAAAATCGATTCGGTTCGGCATCAGAGCTTGGGATTTATGAGATGCAGGGGAACGGGTTGAGGGAAGTATCAAACCCTTCGGAAATTCTTTTATCGCAACGAGAAGAATCTTTAAGTGGGATAACGATTTCGGCCATGTTGGAAGGATTAAGGCCTATGCTGATTGAAACGCAGGCTTTGGTAAGTACCTCGGCCTATGGAACGCCGCAACGCTCAACCACTGGGTTTGATACCAAGAGAATGAATATGCTGCTGGCCGTATTGGAAAAACGCTGTGGCTTTCGCTTAAGCGCTAAAGATGTATTTCTGAATATTGCGGGGGGACTAAGGGTAGAAGATCCCGCTATTGATTTAGGTGTTGTAGTAGCTATTATTTCATCACATGAAGATATGCCTGTACCGGCAAAAATTTGTTTTGCCGCAGAGGTTGGGCTTTCCGGAGAGATAAGGGCTGTAAATCGCATAGAACAGCGTATAGCGGAGGCAGAAAAACTTGGTTTTGAGACAATTTATATCTCTAAATACAATAAAAAAGGATTGGATATTAAACGTTACTCTATTGAAATAAAAACTGTGGCTAAGGTTGAAGAGGTATTTAGCGCATTATTTGGGTAACATACCAAGCTTAATCTTCAGCCAAAACTATCAGTTTATCTTGAATACTGAAGCCTATCTTTTCTGATTTTGGTGGATTAATGCGAATGCCATATGCTTCTTTAGCATTATGTTCTTCACGCATAATTCTGTAACCAATAGCAGTATGCCCTTTTTGTTGAGCGGATTCTAAAAGAGTATAAAAATTTACTTCCGAATCTGGAAAAATATAGTCAGTAATCGGTTTCATATAAATTTCCGATCCTGCTTCATCCAGAATATCTTCAAAAATACGCATCAGGTCTTTATTTTCACTGACCTGTGTAATCAATAAACTTAGCATTTTATCGCTCACTATAAAATCATCTGCATTGGTAATTTCTGCAAGTTCACGATTTTTTAAATCGAGCATTTCACTTACAATATTCAGGTCCTTTTCTGCACGTTCACTCATATCGCGAAGATGTAAAAGCGTAATCAGAGTAATGGAGTCTGATTTTTGGATATCGTCCATTTCATAACTAAACAGCATGATATAATCAAATTGAAACACTCCTAAGCTCTCCAAAAATTTCCTGTCGCTTGTATTTCCAGACTTATATTCCAACTTGATATCGGCAGATTCTTTTTTATAATCCGCTAAAAGTTCCGGTTGTGGCAGATTAGCTGCAACGGTAATGTTTGATTCTGGGGCAATGTAGTTGCTAAGCTCTTGTATTACTTTAATAATTTTGGGATTCCAACCTATGAGTAAAATATTTTCTTTTTTATGTTCTGCCACAACTATGGCCGGATTAATTGCCGGGATATTAATTTCAAATTCAGACTTATGCGAAGGAATAATGGTATCGTCATCTTCACTGATGGCTACAATAGCATCGTCTTGTCTGAGGATGGTATCCATCGGGGGATTAATCATCGTTATTCCATCTTGTTTTAGCCCGATTACGGAGGATGTTTCATAGGAAAATAACGCCTCGCGATAAGTTTTTCCGGTTAGCGCTTCTTCCTCCTTAAAATAAATTTCATCTCCCCCATAATCCATTAATTCAGTATAAACAATACTCAAACCAGATTGCCTTGAAGTTTGTACCATGAGACGGGCAACTATATCATCGCTTAAAATAAGTTCTGCTTCATCTTTAGCTACCATTTTTGCCACTTCATAATTCTGAAGATCAGCCAACTCGGCCACAATATGGTAGGGCTCTTTTTTTCGATCAGGATTATTGATGATAGCCAGTATGGTTTTAATAATTTCAAAATCGCTTTCAGCGCCCTCTTTTCCCAATATAATAATGGATTTGGCATTAGCCGGATTTACCATGGCTAAATCGTGTGAATCAGTAGTGTCTCCACTTCTGCAAATAACTCGGGTATTTTTCAACTCGTTAATATTGGATTTAATCTCATCTTCCATTTCCACTTTGTCTACGGGTGCCAGAATTACTATCCGGGGTTTTTTTTGATTCTCATTGGCCAAAACCAATTCAGAAATAATGGTAAAAATCTTAGAACTCCATCCTAAAATGAGGGTATAATCTTTTTCCAATACTTCACTCCTACCCTTACGCAACTCATCCAATTTACCTTCAATACCACTGGAAAGTACACCAATAAGCGTACTCACAATAAAAATTCCAGCCAGTGTAACGAGGAGCATTAGGATACGAAACGGCCAACCCGTATCGCCTCCCATGGTGCCGGCGTCTAACGTTCTCATTAAACTTAACCAGGCAGCTTCTATAAAATTTAATTCCTCTGTTTCTCCAGGCTTTATGCCAGTAATGGAAACGATAAAAGCTATTACCAGAATAACCACTAATGAAATAACACCCAACCACATGATCAATGCGATGGGGCCCTTTGACATGGTATTATCAAATTGGTAGCGAAGTTTTTGGGAAATAGTCGGTTTCATATTATATTAATGGTAATTAATGCGTTTATGGCCTTTCAAAAAAGTTATACTTATTTGCAATTATAACAAATCACATCATTCCAATACATTATTCTTTTAAATTTGACACTACTTATTAATTTTAACACTACTTTAAACACGATAAAGCAATTTCTATGAATGCTCTAAAAATATTCTTGTTGTGTTTCTTATTTCCTTTTCTGTCTTACGCTCAGAAAAAACCCACAACTAAGGTCAAAATTCAGGATAATAGTAAAATAAATCTTAAAATCGAGGCTCAAACCAAATACAATGAAGGGGTAACGGCCTTTGAAAAAAACAACCTTGATGAAGCTATTTTAAAATTTACCCAGGTCATTGCTATAGATACTTCATTTGTTAAAGCTTTCATGAACCGGGGGAGTACTTATCGTGAGAAAAAAGAATTTGATAAAGCAATTAATGATTTTAATGCGGTAATACGACTAAATGATTCTTCGGCACATACAGCATGGTTTCAGAAAGGAGCCATATATGCTGAAAAGGGCGATCTGGAAAATGCCTTGATAAACTATACAAAAGCTATTGAGAACAAAAATGATGATGCCAAATATTATTATAATCTTGGAGTTGTGCATTTTCAATTGACTAAATACCAGGATGCCATAAATGATTTTAATAATGCGCTACGCATTAAACCGGATTATGACTATGCCCTTAATGACCGGGCATCGGCTAAAAAACTTTCGGGAGATACGGACGGGGCCATAAAAGATTATGAAGATGCTTTAAAAATAAATCCGAAACTAACGCTTGCCTACAATAATCTGGGTTCGATTAAATTTACGAAAGGAGACTATAGTGGTGCTATTACAGAGTATACGAATGCTATCCGGTTAAAAAACGATTATTACCTTGCTTACAATAATCGCGGTATGGCTAACATGGAAACTGGAAAATTTGACGCGGCCATTGCAGATTATAACGAAGCTTTAAAAATAAATCCTAAATATGCCTTTGCCTTAAACAATCGTGCTGCCTGTTATATTAAACAAAAAAAATACAAAGAAGCCATCTCAGATTGCGATAACGCTATTAAAATTAATCCAGAGTATGGCGAAGCCTATCTTAACCGCGGTATTGCCAAAGAGATGGTCAGAGACTTAGAAGGCGCTTGCAGCGATTGGCAAAACGCCGCCTCAATGGGTATAGAAACAGGAGAAACTTATTATAATTTATACGGAGTTTGCTCTCAGGTAGAAAAATACAAGAAGAATTAATACAGCGAGAAAGAAGCCGGGGCATTAAAAACTATTGTAATGAACCCATCATGGATAAATTTATAGTGATGAAAAAAATCGTTTGCATATTATTGATTTTAATAGCTCAACCATCCTTATTTGCACAAGTACGAGATATCCCGTTAGAAAAAGAATTTTTCGAGGGTAGAAAAGATGAGTTTAAAGAAGCAAAAAAGAACTTTGAAGAAGGCGAAAAAATTTTTAAGATAGGAAATTACGAAAAAGCAAGACCCTATTTTGATAAGGTTTATGCGTTTAATCCTAATTATTCTAAACTAAATTACTATTTGGGATATTGTGTATTATCATCAAACGATAAATTTAAAGCCATAGATTTTTTTAAAAAAGCTTACGAACTTAATTCAGGTGTTGCGCCCGAAATTAGTTTATGCATAGGTACTGGTTATCATATCAATGGCGATTGGGATAACGCCCTTAAATTTTACGAGTTTTATAGAAAAATGCTCGATCCCAAGAATATTGGTGCCATTGAATCTGTAAAGAAAAAAATAGCCGAATGTAATACTGGAAAAGAATTAATGGCCACGCCACAAAGAGTGTGGGTAGATAATTTAGGAGCAACTATTAATTCTCCATTTCCTGAATATGCACCACTTATCTCCGCAGATGAATCGATCGTTATTTTTACTAGTCGGCGAAGCGATAGCTGGGGTGGGAAGAAGGACCCGGGAGATGAGAAATACTTTGAAGATATTTATATAGGGAAACGAAACGAAAAAACAGGAGAATGGGATCAGGCACAAAACATAGGTCCTTTAATTAATACCGAAGATCATGATGCCCCTTCGGGACTTTCACCGGACGGGAAAACACTTTTTATTTTTTATGGATGGAAAGGCGGCGGCGATATTTATCAATCCGATTTGATGAATGATACCTATACTAAACCTGTAAAACTAAGCGATAACATAGACTCCAAGGCTTATGAGTCTTCAGCTTCGATATCCTATGATAAAAAAGAATTATATTTTATTTCTGAACGCCAGGACGGTTTGGGTGAAAAAGATATTTATGTAAGCTATTGGGATGTAGCCAAAAATGAATGGGGGCCAGCCAAAAATCTCGGTAGTACAATCAATACGAAATATCCGGAAGCCAGTGTCTTTCTGCACCCGGATGGTAAAACCCTTTACTTTTCATCGAAAGGACATAACACAATGGGTGGGTTTGATATTTTTGTAAGCAAACGTGGAGAAGATGGGCAGTGGGGAAAACCTCAAAACCTAGGCTATCCAATTAACTCCCCCGATGATGATGTTTTCTTCGTGATCAACGCCAGCGGACGCTATGGCTACTATTCTTCCTATCGGAGCGATGGTTTAGGAGAAAAAGATATTTATCGCATCACATTTCTTGGCCCAGAAAAACAACCCTTAACCAGTTCAGAAAATAACCTTTTAGCCAGTGTGTTTGCTCCTATAAAAAATATCACTATCGAGCCTAAAGTAGAAGTTTACACACCTGATGTTACCATTCTGAAAGGAATTGTCCGTGATGCAAAAACTCAGCAGCCCGTATCGGCAAAAATAGAACTTATTGATAATGAAGAAGATGCTATAATTGCCATTATGCAAAGCGATGCCAAAACCGGAGCGTATCTTGTTTCCCTTCCTTCCGGAAAAAATTATGGAATAGCCATAGAAGCGGAAAATTACCTTTTTTATTCGGAGAACGTAGATCTCTCCAAAATGTTGGGAATAAAAGGTTATAAAGAATATGAAAAAAATATCGACCTAAAAAAAGTAGAGATTGGGCAAATTGTGGTGCTTCGCAATATTTTTTATGATACCGGAAAAGCTACTCTACGCGATGCATCAAAAAATGAGCTGGAACGCTTAATTAAACTCCTGCATGAAAATGCAACCATGCGGATTGAAATATCAGGACATACAGATCAACGGGGCGATACAAATGCTAATCAGAAACTTTCAGAAGCACGAGCCAAATCGGTGGTAAATTATTTAGCAAAAGCTGGTATTGCATCAAACCGATTAGAATTTAAAGGTTATGGAGAATCTCAGCCACAGGTACTGGAAACGGATATCAAAAAAATGAAAACAAAGACTGATAAAGAAAATGCATATCAGCAAAACCGAAGAACAGAATTTAAAATTTTGGCTCTCTAACCGGTTGGTTTTACACACACAACGAATAAAAAAGAAAAGAATAAAGCCAACTGGCGTTTACCAACTATTAATTTATCTACTCAAATACATCGATTTCTCTTTGTAGAGTTTAATAAAGTAGGGATCTTCTAAATCCTTAATAAACCGTATTGCCTCACCTGTTGATTTCATCTCGGGGCCCAACTCCTTATCTATTTCAGGAAATTTGTCGAAGGAAAATACAGGTTCCTTAATAGCAAAGCCATTCAGTTTTCGTTCAATCTTAAAGTCTTTGAGCTTATTGATTCCTAACATGATTTTGGTTGCTATATTGATGTAAGGAACATCATACGCTTTTGCAATAAACGGAACCGTACGTGAGGCACGTGGGTTTGCCTCAATTACATATACTTTTTCATCTTTTATAGCGAACTGGATATTCAGTAACCCCTTTACATGTAGTGCTTTTGCCAGCTTTATCGTATAATCCTCCATTTGCCGAATAACATTTTCTGAGAGATTAAAAGGTGGAAGAACAGCGCTCGAATCGCCCGAGTGAATACCAGCAGGCTCAATATGTTCCATTAAACCGACTATATGCACCTCCTCACCATCGCAAATAGAATCCGATTCAGCTTCTTCAGCTCTATCAAGAAAATGATCAATCAATACACGATTTCCAGGAAGATCGCCTAATAATTTTACAACCGCTTTTTCCAGGTCTTCATCATTAATGACAATGCTCATTCCCTGTCCGCCTAATACATAACTAGGGCGAACAAGTACCGGGTATCCAACCTGGTGTGCAACTACTAAAGCTTCTTCGGCACTT